>NZ_AEJZ01000165.1:0-25989 GCF_000208525.1 Escherichia sp. TW14182 | reverse complement strand
GGCGGTGGTATCGATATCCATGTACCAGACTGGCATATCAACCTGTCGCGACTCTCCTTGTGGCGAGCGGATAATCAGCGGGATGCGAGTAATGTCGTCATACATCGCAGCGCCTTTGCTAATGAGCTTATGTGCGCCCATCATTTCACCGTGATCGGAGGTATAAATGACCCACGTATTTTCACGTTGTTCTGGCGTTAAGGCATTGATGACTCGTCCGATTTGGTCATCAACAAAGTCATTGCAGGCAAAATAGAGCGGATGGTGATAAAGCCCGTCATCACCGACTGGCGATGGCATCGCCTGCGCCCATAAGCGGTGATGTTCCGGTTTGTTCGCCAGGTCATCCTGTGATTTCTCGCCAAGTTCGTAGTAAAAATCAGCGTATTTCTCTAAATACTCCACCGGACAGGTGAACGGGTGATGCGGCTCATCATACGAAACCACCATCAGGAAGGGTTCCTCGGCGCGCGCGGGCTGTTGCAGAAAATCTACCGCCCGATTGCTGATGCGGTGCGCCCAGGTGAAGGTTTCGTCGATATGGTTCGCCTGTAAATCCTCAACGCTGTTTAGGCCATTGCGCCACAGGCTGATCTCTTTTTCCGTCAGTTCGCTAAGGTAGTTCGCCCCATCGAACCAGTAATCAGCGTCCCACTCCGGCGGACACTCGCCAGTGCCGAAATAGTCATGACCGTCGAGATGCCATTTGCCAATGTAACAGGTGTGATAGCCCGCATCCTTAAAGTAGCGTCCCATAGTGGAGATGTTTTTACCCGGCGCGACGTTGTTGGTCCACGGCCCGGACTGGTTAGCGTAGATACCGGTAAACAGCCCGGCGCGCGCCGGTGTACAAACCGGTGAACAGGTGTAGGCGGAATTAAAGCGAATACCTTCCGCCGCCAGACTATCAATATTTTGCGTATTCAGCGGCTTACCGCTATAGCAACCGACCATATTGGTGGCCTGGGTATCGGTCATGATGAACAGAAAATTGGGGCGTTTCATAGGCTATCCTTCGCGTCGGGAGTAAAGGTTACGGCTGGGTCGTGACGATGCCGCCAGCTGTCAAAAATCAGATAGACAATCACTACGGCGGCAATGAAATAACTGATCATCGCTAACCAGCGCGTACCGTAGCCGCCAAATTCAGCCAGCCCGGCATAGACGCCAATCATCGCGAACAGGATGCCAATTGACGCGATCTTGACGTTTTTCCACGGTTTCATGTCCACCGCAAACGCATCTTTGAAGGTGAACGGCGTGGCGCGCGGTTTGATAAAACCGATCACCAGCATCACGACCACGTTGATGCAGAACGTACAGGCCAGCACATAGAGGAAATGGAAGTCGAACTTCACCAGATAGTTGATGGTGATGTAGCTGATTATGCCAATCCCCATCGCCACTTTTGCCGCCAGCGCCGGAATGCGCGGGAAGAAAAAGCCCATAATGATGATGGTAACCAGCGGCACGTTGTAAATACCGTTGAGCTGTTTCATCCAGCTATACAGCCCCTGCGGCGCGTTGGCGATCCACGGCGCGACCAGCACCGAAACGATGGCGATAAAGAAACCAAATTTGCGCCCGACGGTGACCAGCTGCTGCGGCTCGGCATTCTGGTTAATGATGCGCCGGTAAATACCCATACTGAATAACGTACTGGCGCTATTCAGAAAGCCGTTGAAGGTACTGATCACCGCACCAAATAACACCGCGCCGAAGAAACCCACCAGTGGCACTGGCAGAACGTTATTGACCAGCGTCGGGTAGGCCATGTCGGCTTTCGGTAGATCCTGATACAGATGAAACGCAATCAACCCTGGCAGCACCAGTACCAGCGGGTCGAGCATTTTCAGCACCGCCGTTAACAGCGCCCCCTTTTGCCCTTCCGCCAGGCTTTTTGACGCCAGCGTGCGTTGCACGATGCCCTGATTAGTACACCAGTAAAAGGTATTTACCAGAATCAAACCGGTAAATGCGGCACCTATCGGCAAAGGATCGGTCGGGCCGCCTACTGAGTTTAATTTCTCGGCGTGAACGGTGGTGAGTTGTTCAATACCTTGCAAAAAGCTGCCCTTACCCATCGCGATCAGGCCGAATACTGGCACCATCAAACCGCCGATAACCAGCCCAATACCGTTGATGGAGTCCGCCACCGCCATTGCGCGCAGCCCACCAATCACCGCATACAGAATCCCCGCCAGACCGAGCAAAATCACCAGTAACCAGATAGCCGCGCCATCGGAAAGTTGTAGCGATTCACCCACGTGAAACAGGCTGTTGAGCGCCAACGCGCCGGAGTAGAGAACAATCGGCAGAAAGCAGACGCCGGTGGCAATGAGGAAACAGAAGTCGATGATAATGCGCGTAGTTTTATCATAACGCTCCTCAAGGAAATCGGGGATGGTAGCAATGCCGCGCTTCAGGTAGCGTGGCAAAAAGATCAGCGCGAGGAAGAGCAGCGTCACCGCAGAAGTGACTTCCCAACCCATCACCGACATGCCGCTTTTGTAGGCTTGCCCGGAAAGGCCGACCAGTTGTTCCGTGGAAAGGTTGGTTAACATTAACGAAGCGGCAATAACCGGTGCTTTTAGCGATCGCCCTGCAAGAAAATAGCCTTGTTGCGATCCGGTATCCGTTTTACGAACTTTCCACCAGGTGATAACCGCCACCAGCAGCGTAAAACCGACAAAACTCAAGATTTGTAACGAATTCATCTCATAGCCCTTATTTATGTTTATGTCCCGGACGCATGAATATAGGGAGAGGTAAAATGCGTCGGGTCAGGCAGTCAGATTCTTAAAATACAAACGTCATATCCCTGAACGGATTGTTTTCTGTTAAGTTCAGGTTGTGAGCATAATTCGCCGGAGGGATATTAAAATGAATGGAAAATTGCAAAGTTCGGATGTAAAAAACGATACTCCATACAATATTCCTTTATTGATTAACGAAAATGTGATCTCCAGCGGAATTTCTCTAATCTCACTCTGGCACACCTATGCCGATGAGCATTACCGCGTAATCTGGCCGCGAGACAAGAAGAAACCGCTTATCGCCAACTCCTGGGTGGCGGTGTATACCGTGCAAGGATGTGGAAAAATTCTTTTAAAGAATGGTGAGCAAATAACACTGCATGGCAACTGTATTATATTTTTAAAGCCGATGGATATTCACTCTTATCACTGTGAAGGTTTAGTCTGGGAACAGTACTGGATGGAATTTACCCCCACCAGCATGATGGATATTCCCGTCGGCCAGCAGAGCATTATTTATAATGGCGAATTTTATAATCAGGAACTCACCGAAGTTGCTGAGTTAATTACTTCACCAGAAACAATAAAAAATAATCTGGCGGTCGCTTTTCTGACGAAAATTATTTATCAGTGGATTTGTCTTATGTACGCGGACGGCAAAAAAGATCCGCAACGGCGGCAAATTGAAAAATTAATTGCCACTTTACATGCCAGCCTGCAACAACGCTGGAGTGTTGCCGATATGGCCGCCACCATCCCCTGTAGCGAGACCTGGTTGCGTCGCCTGTTTTTACGTTACACCGGTAAGACACCGAAAGAATATTACCTTGATGCCCGTCTGGATCTGGCGCTCTCACTCTTAAAGCAAGAAGGGAACTCGGTGGGCGAAGTCGCTGATACACTCAACTTCTTCGACTCCTTTCATTTTAGCAAAGCCTTTAAGCATAAATTTGGTTATGCACCGTCAGCCGTACTGAAGAATACAAACCAGTCACAACCAAAATGGTGAGAGTGTAAATGACTCGATGATGTTCAGAAATACCAGGTGGAGTGCCATTTACGGCGACTCCACCCGGAAAAGAGTTAACCGATACTCCAGAAGAGCACCGCCAGTAATTGGGGGGTGATAATACGCAGGAACATGACTAACGGATAGACCGTGGCGTAAGAGAGCGCCGCCGCACCGCTGGTAGGATGAAGATTATTGGCAAACGCCAGCGCCGGAGGATCGGTCATAGAGCCAGCCAACATCCCGCACATCGAGAGATAATTCATTTTGGCTAACATCCGCGCCAGAATGCCGACTGTAATCAGCGGAACAGCGGTGATCAGGGCACCATAACCAATCCAGCTTAGTCCTTCGCCATTGACCAGGGTATCGACAAAATTCCCACCGGATTTCAGACCCACTACCGAGAGGAACAGTACGATTCCCAGCTCCCGCAGCGCGAGGTTGGCGCTTGGTGGCATAAACCAGTACAGCTTGCCGATACTGCCAATACGCCCAAGGATCAGCGCCATAATCAGCGGCCCCCCCGCCAGCCCCAGCTTCAATGCCGCCGGGAATCCAGGCACAAACACGGGAATGGAGCCTAACAACACGCCAAGACCGATACCAATAAACACCGGTAACATCTGAACCTGTTGCAGTTTTTGCTGCGCATTACCTAATACATTGGCAACGGCATCAATAGCAGAAGGCCGCCCCACCAGGTTGAGGATATCGCCAAATTGCAGGCTAATATCGCCACTGGCGACCAGTTCAACCCCGGCACGGTTCAGGCGCGAGATAACAACGTCATAGCGTTCTTTAAAGTGCAGGTCGCGAATACGTTTACCGAGCACATTTTCATTGGTGACCACCACGCGTTCGACGCGCAAATCGGTGCCTTTCGTTGATAGCGAAGTATCCACCTCCTGACCAATCACCAACTGTGCATTATGCAAATCCGCAGGCTGTCCCACCAGATGCAGCAAATCGCCAAGTTGGATAATAGTATCTGGCGAAGGTACTTTTAGGGTTTCTTCTCGTTTCAATCGTGAGCAGATAACTTTATCGCCATTAAGAATTGGCACATCTTTAATGGCTAAATTATGCAAATTAGGGTTTTCAACACGGATGTTAATCGTCCTGATTAGCGCACCGCCGTTGGTTCGCGTGGACTCGTGCTGCTGGGCCTCAGTCTCAACATTGACGCGGAAAATAACCCGCAGCATCCACATGGTGAACAAAATCCCACAAATGCCGAATGGATACGCCATCGCGTAACTCATCCCCATCTGATCGACCATCTCCATCGGTGTGCCGAGGTCGCGTAAGATTTGCTGACCTGCCCCCAATGCTGGCGTATTGGTGACCGCGCCAGAGAAAATCCCCAGCACCACAGGCAGTGGAATATCGAAAAGTTTATGCAAGATTGCGGTAACCAGACCGCCGATAATGACGATCAGAACAGCAAACAAGTTGAGGCGTAACCCGGAGACGCGCAATGAGGCAAAGAAGCCCGGCCCCACCTGAATCCCGATGGTATAAACAAACAGGATCAGGCCAAATTCCTGGATAACATGCAGCATATCGCTACTTAATGTCATCCCAGCCTGAGAAACAAAATGGCCGACGATGATCCCACCAAACAGCACGCCGCCAATGCCTAATCCTATGCCGCGAAACTTGACGTTGCCGATAAACAAACCGACGACCGCCACCAAAGCCAGAATACTGACTGTTAATGCTATATCACTCATCGTCCATTTCTCTTGAAATAACATTTTAATTACCAGGGATTATGGCTGAATCGGTGAAGCAGATTTGCCTTATGGCGCACATTATCACGGGAAAGAGAGTGCCGGAACATCTTAACCTGACGAAAATTAATACAGAGTTGAAGATGGTTGATAAAAAAAGCCCCACCAGGCTGGCGGGGCAAAAAGAATAGCTAATTAGCTATTTAACGCGGGACGTTCGCTGATAGCGATACGCTGCGCAGCGATGGGTTCAGGCTCATTACGAATTAAATCAATATGCAGCAAACCATTAACGAAGGTTGCGCCAGAGACTTCCATATTTTCAGCCAGCGTAAAGCTCAGACTAAATGGCTGATTCATAAGCCCTTGATGCAACCATTTTTTCTCTTCTTTTGGCTGCTCAGGCGTGCCTTTTACGCTCAGGCGCGTACCTTCCAGTTGAATCTCTAAATCTTCCTGACGGAAACCAGCCAACGCCAGGGTAATGCGGTAGTGGTTATCGTCGCTTTTCTCAATGTTGTACGGCGGGAAGCTCTGGCTTTCACCGGCGTTTTGCAATGCGTTAGCCAGTTTGTCAAAACCGATCCATTGACGCATCAGTGGGGATAAATCGAAGTTACGCATAGTCATTTCTCCTTCTAAGAAGCGAGTAAGTACCTGCAAATCCGAAGATTCGCATATGCTCCCTGACGGCGAGCATGGAAATGTCAGGCCGCGCCTGGCGGCCTTAGAGAATTAGTTGATTTCGATACGGCGCGGTTTTTTCGCTTCCGGAATCACGCGTTCAAGATCGATATACAGCAGCCCGTTCACCAGGTTAGCGCCACGAACATGAATGTTCTCGGCTAACTGGAATTTGCGTTCGAAGTTGCGTTCTGCGATGCCCTGGTACAGATAGGTGCGCTCTTTTTGTTCGTCAGCATGGGCACCTTTCACCACCAACAGATTGTCCTGGGCGGTAATTTCCAGTTCACTCTCAGCAAACCCCGCGACAGCGATAGCAATGCGGTAATGGTTTTCGTCTACCAGCTCAACGTTATACGGAGGGTAGCCACCATTACTCTGGCTCTGGTTGTTTTCTAAGTGGTTAAACAAACGGTCAAATCCAATAGCAGAACGATAAAGCGGGGATAAATCAAAGTTACGCATAATCAATAGCTCCTGAAATCAGCGAGAATATAAGACCTTCCACAATGGACAGGTCGGGTAGCCAGAACACCCATCAGGCGCGCTCTCATCAGCTACGGTATAAAAATGGGTCTGGATATGCACTTTTCAAGCCTTTCCAACGGACTTTTTTTTGCAGTTTGTGGTCTATTGCATAGACTGGAGGACAGCACGAAACGTTAAAGTGCGATAGCCGCCACAGTGCGACATGATGATGATGTTATTTTCGGCAAGGGATCGCTATAACACATCATGCCAACACCCACGATTAACAGATGAATTTATTATGATAAGAAATGTGTTGTTAGCGTCCATGATATGCAGCGGAATGACATTACTCGGAGGATGCTCCAGCGTAATGTCCCATACCGGAGGTAAGGAGGGAACGTATCCCGGCACCCGCGCCAGTGTCACCATGATTGGCGATGACACAACAAACTGGGGAACCAAATCGCTGGCGATTCTCGATATGCCATTTACCGCAGTCATGGACACACTTTTGCTGCCGTGGGATGCGTTCCGCAAAGACAGTTCGGTGCGCTCGCGCGTGGAAAAAAGCGAAGCCGACGCGCAAGCCATCAATGCCGTTATTCCACCAGCCAGAATGCCAGCGAACTGACTAGCGACCCGTTTCGGTGATCCACAGCTGACCTGCTTCCATCCACGCCAGCCATTTACCGTCCGGCGAGAAGACCACGGCGTCTGCCGAAGGTGGGTTGGCGTGATTATCAGTTAAATACTCAACTTCACCGCTTTGCGCATGTACGCAGGCAATGCGGTTATCCAGCACAACTCCCAGCCACTCTCCTGATGGATGCCAGTTAAATGCAGACTGGATATCCGTTTTGTTATGGGTTAACTGGCGCGGCTCGCCTCCCTGTGGCGAGATAAGCCACAGTTGCACAATGCCGTTATCATCACGCATTAAAAACGCGATTTGCGTACCCTGTGGATTACAGCGCACCCAGTGGCGCGGGACGTTGACTAACCCCGGATAAGCCCGATGGTGTGTAAAGGTTAAACGTCGCTGCACGACGCCACGCGGCGGCGCGGGCAGGGTTGTTTCCGTTCCGCTTAACGGCGCACCACCAGCTGCTTTCCAGCCAGCTTCATCTTGCGGTAACTCAACGATAAACAGCTCCGGTACTTTCTCGCCCTTTGGCGAAAGCGTGTCGCCAATAAACGCCAGCGCGTGATTTCCTACCCATCCCTCTTCATAAGCGCGATTGATTTCATCACTGCCAGGCTGCGGCGCGGGCGTAGTTTTACTCACCAGCACGCACCAGTGGCTACCGCTGTATTCACGCGGATGCTGCTTTTGTACGTTGACCGGGCCAAACGGTACGGCAACCCCGACGTTTCGCAAATCCAGCGCCGAATCGAGTTCATGCATTACATGGTCGTTATAGGTAAAACTCACCATTTCACCGTTCGGGCTAAAAACATGCACATGGCTGCCGCCACGTAGCGCCCCTGGGGTGTACGGAACGGTAATATCCATTGCATCGAGATTACTCACCTTTCCACTTTCAACAATCACGCCACGGCGGTGATGGAAATCGTAATGCCATGTTTCATCAGGATTTTCAGGGCCGTGGATGAAGACATATTTCTCTGACTTCGGATGAACGGTCACCACGCCGACGTGTGCGCCCTGTGACGCCCGGTAGATAACCTCGACCTCGCCGGTATGGATATTCACGCGCTCAATGGTCTCGCCGGTAAACGACGCGCCAGAAGGACGCACATCAAACACCAGCCACTGGCTGTCGGGTGTCCAGGTATTGGTATTGGTGAGCAGGTGATTTCGTGAAGCGTTGGTGAGTTGTTTCATGGCGTGATCCTGATACAAAACGTTTCCCGCCATCATACTTCACAAGGACTTCACTTTCAGACAATAGTCTTTTGCCATCGTGATGAATGTGAGTAAAAAGATGGAACATTTCGACGTGGCGATTATTGGCCTCGGCCCGGCGGGGTCGGCGTTGGCGCGGCAGTTAGCAGGCAAAATGCAGGTGATCGCGCTGGATAAAAAGCACCAGTGCGGTACTGAAGGTTTCAGCAAGCCTTGTGGTGATCTGCTGGCACCGGACGCGCAGCGTTCTTTTATTCGCGATGGACTGACGCTTCCTGTCGATGTGATCGCCAATCCGCAGATTTTCAGCGTCAAAACCGTCGACGTCGCCGCATCGCTCACGCGTAACTACCAGCGGAGCTATATCAATATTAATCGCCATGCCTTCGACTTGTGGATGAAGTCGCTGATCCCCGCCAGCGTTGAGGTTTACCACGACAGCCTGTGTCGAAAAATCTGGCGTGAGGATGATAAATGGCATGTCATTTTTCGCGCAGACGGCTGGGAGCAGCATATTACCGCCCGTTATCTGGTGGGTGCCGATGGCGCAAACTCGATGGTGCGGCGACATCTTTATCCGGATCATCAGATTCGTAAATATGTCGCTATCCAGCAGTGGTTCGCAGAGAAGCATCCGGTGCCGTTCTACTCCTGCATCTTTGATAATGCGATAACGGACTGTTATTCATGGAGTATCAGCAAAGACGGTTATTTTATCTTTGGCGGTGCCTATCCGATGAAAGACGGTCAGGCGCGTTTCGCGGCGCTGAAAGAGAAAATGAACGCCTTTCAGTTCCAGTTTGGCAAAGCGGTGAAAAGTGAAAAATGCACGGTGCTGTTTCCCTCACGCTGGCAGGATTTTGTCTGCGGTAAGGACAACGCCTTTCTGATTGGTGAAGCGGCGGGATTTATCAGCGCCAGTTCTCTGGAAGGGATTAGCTATGCGCTGGACAGTGCGGAAATACTGCGTTCTGTGTTACTGAAGCAGCCAGAGAAGCTCAATGCCGCTTACTGGCGCGCCACCCGCAAATTGCGTTTAAAACTCTACGGCAAGATAGTAAAAAGCCGATGCTTGACTGCACCTGCCTTAAGAAAGTGGATTATGCGCAGTGGTGTGGCGCATATTCCACAGTTGAAAGATTATCCAACGCGCTTCACATCGCCCACCAGCAGGATGTAAGAGAGCGCGCCAATCAACGCGACGGCGGAGATATAAACCAGTGCCGGGGCGAAGCCATAGCCTTGCAACAGATATTAGTCCACAAAAAAACACCTCATAAGAAAAGGTCTTATATCGGGCAGAAATCTGAAAAGGGAGATCAGGCGCTAAACAGGAGGGAAAGAAGAGTATGCTTTCAACGGCTTAGCGATCTTGTTTAAAGGATTAATCATGAATTTGAATTTTAAGGGATTTTTTAAGGCTGCCGGTTTATTCCCACTGGCGCTGATGCTTTCGGGCTGTATCTCGTATGCCCTGGTTTCCCATACCGCAAAAGGTACTTCAGGAAAGTATCAATCGCAGTCAGACACCATCACGGGGCTATCGCAGGCAAAGGATAGTAATGGAACAAAAGGCTATGTTTTTGTAGGGGAATCGCTGGATTACCTTATCACTGATGGTGCCGATGACATCGTTAAGATGCTCAATGATCCAGCACTTAACCGGCACAATATTCAGGTTGCTGATGACGCAAGATTTGTTTTAAATGCGGGGAAAAAGAAATTTACCGGCACAATATCGCTTTACTACTACTGGAATAACGAAGAAGAAAAGGCACTGGCAACGCATTATGATTTTGCCTGTGGTGTTCAACACTGTACCAGGTCACTGGAAAACCTAAAAGGCACAATCCATGAGAAAAATAAAAACATGGATTACTCAAAGGTGATGGCGTTCTACCATCCATTTAAAGTGCGATTTTATGAATACTATTCACCCAGAGGCATTCCGGATGGTGTTTCCGCAGCATTACTGCCAGTGACTGTTACGCTGGACATCATTACTGCACCGCTGCAATTTCTGGTTGTATATGCAGTAAACCAATAATCAGTAAGCGGGCAAACGCATTCATGCTGTTTGCCCGCCCACAGATTAATTCAGCACATACTTTTCGATTGCAAACGCCACGCCATCTTCAAGGTTGGATTTGGTGACAAAGTTCGCCACTTCTTTCACCGAAGGTATAGCGTTATCCATCGCCACACCGACGCCTGCATATTCAATCATTGCGATGTCGTTTTCCTGATCGCCAATCGCCATAATTTCTTCCGGTTTAATGCCAAGCACTTCCGCCAGCGATTTCACGCCAGTGCCTTTATTGACGCGTTTATCGAGGATTTCGAGGAAGTACGGCGCACTTTTCAGCACGGTGTATTTCTCTTTTACTTCCTGCGGAATGCGCGCGATGGCCTGGTCGAGGATGGCGGGTTCATCAATCATCATCACTTTCAGGAACTGGGTGTCAGGGTTCATTTTCTCCGCCTCGCAGAACACCAGCGGAATGGTGGCAACAAATGATTCGTGCACCGTGTAATAGCTGATGTCACGGTTGGCGGTGTACAGCGTGGTGCGATCCAGCGCGTGGAAATGGGAACCGACTTCACGAGAGAGTTTTTCCAGGAAACGGTAGTCATCATAGCTCAGGGCTGTTTGCGCCACGGTGCTACCATCAGCGGCTTTCTGCACCAGCGCGCCATTGTAAGTAATGCAGTAGTCGCCCGGCTGTTCCATATGCAGTTCTTTCAGGTAGTTGTGAACGCCTGCATAAGGGCGCCCCGTCGTCAGTACGACATTCACGCCACGGGCGCGAGCTGCGGCAATCGCATTTTTAACGGCGGGTGAAATGGTGTGATCGGGCAGCAGAAGGGTGCCATCCATATCGATAGCAATGAGTTTGATAGCCATGAGTTCCCCAGGTAGATTGGTTCCTGACTCATGCTAACGCGATTCCGCTCAAAAATCAGTACAACACCCGAGGGAAAAGGGGGATGCAACGCGTGTTGCGTGCTCCCCTTTTGCTTAGCGGAAGAGTTTCCCTTTCAGCAACTCCATGCCTGCGGAAAGCAGATCGTTATTGGCTTGTGGTGACACTTCACCCTGCGGTGAAAGAGCATCAATAATCTTCGGCAATTGTTCCGCCAGTAAGCTGGAAGCAGCACGGGTATCTACGCCGAGTTTTTGCCCGAGATCGGACACCGCGTTTGTGCCGAGCGCCGACTCCAGTTGCTCGCCGCTCACCGGCTGATTGCCCTGTTGATTACTCAACCAGGTTGAGAGAATGGCACCTAAACCGCCACTTTGCAGTTTTTCCAGCAGCACCTGGATGCCCCCCTGCTCCTCAACCCAACTTAAAATCGCCTGATATTTTCCCGCATCGCCTTTCAGAAAGGCACCGACAACTTCATCAAAAAGCCCCATGATATTCACCTGTAAAGCGTTACGTGTTGACTCAAAAAGTATAGTTCTGCGGGATGATAATTGCGGATTGCAGAAATAAAAAGAGCGGAGATCATCTCCGCCCTTTTTATTACTTATAGCTTCTTGCCGGATGCGGCATGAACGCCTTATCCGGCCCACAAAACATTGCAAATTCAATATATTGCAGAAGTTTCGTAGGCCTGATAAGCGTAGCGCATCAGGCACGCTCGCATTTTAAATATCGATATTCGCCGCTTTCAGGGCGTTTTCTTCGATAAACGCACGGCGCGGTTCTACGGCGTCGCCCATCAGCGTGGTGAACAATTGGTCGGCGGCAATCGCATCTTTAACGGTAACGCGCAGCATACGGCGGCTTTCCGGATCCATTGTGGTTTCCCACAACTGTTCCGGGTTCATCTCGCCCAGACCTTTATAACGCTGGATGGAGAGGCCGCGACGGGACTCTTTCACCAGCCAGTCCAGCGCCTGCTCGAAGCTGGCTACCGGCTGACGACGCTCGCCACGTTCGATAAACGCATCATCTTCCAGCAGACCGCGCAGTTTCTCGCCCAGCGTGCAGATACGACGATATTCGCCGCCGGTGATAAACTCGTGATCCAGCGGATAGTCAGTATCCACGCCGTGGGTACGCACGCGAACAATCGGCTCGAACAGGTTTTTCTCGGCATTGGTGTGGACATCAAACTTCCACTGGCTGCCGTGCTGTTCTTTGTCGTTCAGTTCGCTGACCAGCGCGTTCACCCAGCGGGTAACAGTCTGCTCATCAGAGAGGTCGGCTTCCGTCAGCGTCGGCTGATAGATAAGCTCTTTCAGCATTGCTTTCGGATAGCGACGTTCCATGCGAACGATCATTTTCTGCGCCGCATTGTACTCCGACACCAGTTTTTCTAACGCTTCACCAGCTAAAGCTGGTGCACTGGCGTTGGTATGCAAAGATGCACCATCCAGAGCGATAGAAATTTGGTACTGATCCATCGCTTCATCGTCTTTAATGTACTGCTCCTGCTTGCCTTTCTTCACTTTGTACAGCGGCGGCTGAGCAATGTAGACATGACCGCGTTCGATGATTTCCGGCATCTGACGATAGAAGAAGGTCAACAGCAATGTACGAATGTGCGAGCCGTCGACGTCCGCATCGGTCATGATAATGATGCTGTGATAACGCAGTTTGTCCGGATTGTATTCGTCACGACCAATACCACAACCAAGTGCGGTGATAAGCGTCGCCACTTCCTGGGAAGCAAGCATCTTATCGAAACGGGCTTTCTCAACGTTGAGGATTTTACCCTTCAGCGGCAGAATCGCCTGGTTCTTGCGGTTACGCCCCTGCTTCGCAGAGCCGCCCGCAGAGTCCCCTTCCACAAGGTACAGTTCGGAAAGCGCCGGGTCGCGCTCCTGACAGTCCGCCAGTTTGCCCGGCAGGCCAGCTAAGTCCAGCGCGCCTTTACGACGGGTCATTTCACGGGCGCGACGCGCAGCTTCACGCGCACGAGCAGCATCAATGATTTTGCCGACCACGATTTTCGCATCAGTTGGGTTTTCCAGCAGATATTCTGCCAGCAGTTCGTTCATCTGCTGTTCTACCGCCGATTTCACCTCAGAAGAAACCAGTTTGTCTTTGGTCTGGGAGGAAAATTTCGGATCCGGCACTTTCACGGAAACGACCGCAATCAGGCCTTCACGCGCATCGTCACCGGTGGCGCTGACTTTGGCTTTTTTGCTGTAGCCTTCTTTGTCCATGTAGGCGTTCAGGGTACGGGTCATCGCCGCACGGAAGCCTGCCAGGTGAGTACCGCCGTCACGCTGCGGAATGTTGTTAGTAAAGCAGTAGATGTTTTCCTGGAAGCCATCGTTCCACTGCAATGCCACTTCGACGCCAATACCGTCTTTTTCGGTGGAGAAGTAGAAGATATTCGGGTGGATCGGCGTTTTGTTCTTGTTCAGATATTCAACGAACGCCTTGATGCCGCCTTCATAGTGGAAGTGGTCTTCTTTGCCGTCGCGCTTGTCGCGCAGACGAATGGAAACGCCGGAGTTGAGGAACGACAACTCACGCAGACGTTTCGCCAGAATTTCATATTCAAACTCGGTCACATTGGTGAACGTTTCGAGGCTTGGCCAGAAACGAACCATAGTGCCGGTTTTATCAGTATCGCCGGTAACCGCCAGCGGTGCCTGCGGTACGCCGTGCTCGTAGATCTGACGGTGAATTTTACCTTCACGCTGGATAACCAGCTCCAGTTTTTGCGACAGGGCGTTTACTACCGAAACACCAACGCCGTGCAGACCGCCGGACACTTTATAGGAGTTATCGTCAAATTTACCGCCCGCGTGCAGGACGGTCATGATCACTTCCGCCGCCGATACGCCCTCTTCCGGGTGAATACCGGTCGGAATGCCGCGCCCATCATCCTGTACAGAGACAGAGTTATCGGCGTGAATGGTGACGATAATTTCTTTACAGTGACCCGCGAGCGCTTCGTCGATAGCGTTATCTACCACCTCGAATACCATGTGGTGCAGACCGGTGCCGTCATCCGTGTCGCCGATATACATACCAGGGCGCTTACGCACCGCATCCAGCCCTTTCAGGACTTTGATACTGGAGGAGTCATAAGAATTCGACATCAACGTTTCTCGCTCATTTATACTTGGGTTAATCCGTTATTTTACCCTTTTCCACGGTAAACATCTTCGAATTTTCGTCCGACATGTCTATAACGTGTTCAGCACTTATCGCACTGACAAAGACCTGTGATTGCGTCGCTTTTAAGCGACTGGCAAGCAGTCCGCGACGCTCATCATCAAGCTCAGAGGCAAAATCATCTATCAGGTAGAGACACCGCCGCCCGCTTTCACGGGTGAGGAACTCTCCTTGCGCCAGACGTAAGGCGCACATCAGCAGCTTTAGCTGCCCACGCGATAAGGTATCTTCCACCGGCGCACCGTCGGCGCGAATGCGTAAGTCCGCTTTGTGCGGGCCGTGCGCGGTGTAGGTTAGCTGGCGATCGCGTTCAAAATTACGTTCCAGCACCTCAGCGTATTCTGTCTCTTTCTCCCAGCCGCGCTGAAAAGAGAAAGTCAGAGAAAACTCCGGGAGAAATTGCTTACAGGTATCGGCCATATCGGCGGCGATACCGGCGCTGTACTGGGCGCGCCAGGTGCTGATTTGCTCCGCCAGCGGGATCAGTTCTTTATCCCACGGGCGTAGCTGCTCGTAACGAGTCACCTGGCGCAGCGCCGCATTGCGCTGCTTAAGCAAACGCTTGAGATTGCTCCAGGCGGTGAAAAATCCAGGTTCGTTGTGAAAGCATCCCCAGTCGAGGAATGCTCTTCTGTATTTCGGGCCGCCGTTGAGTAAAGTAAACCCTTCTGGCGTTATCAGTTGCATCGGCATCAGATGCGCCAGCTCCGCGACTTTATGCCCGTCAGTACCGTCAATGCGGACTTTGCTGTCGCCCTGTTTATCTTTGGTTAAGCCAATTGCCGTCTCACGCTCTTCGCCCTGTAATCGCCCGTGGAGAATAAACGCCTCCTGCTCATGGCGAATGACGCGACCAATCTGCAAACTACGAAACGCCCGACCGTGACCGAGCGTATAGATGGCTTCCAGCACGCTGGTTTTGCCACTGCCGTTGGCACCCACCAGAAAGTTAAAGCCAGGAGATAAAGCGAGATCCGCGTTTTCGATATTGCGGAAATCGCGGATCAACAAGCGGGTGAGGGACATTACAGTCTCATTGGCATGACAACATAGGCAGCCGACTGTGATGCGGCATCTTCAATCTGCACGCTGGAAACCGAATCGGTCAGCATCATACGCACGTTTTCGCATTTCAGCGCGTTCAGAACATCCAGCACATAGCTAACGTTGAAGCCGATTTCCATTTCTGCACCGCTATAGGTGACGTCGAGGATCTCTTCCGCTTCTTCCTGTTCCGGGTTGTTGGCGGTAATTTTCAACTGGTTTTCACTGACATACAGGCGCACACCACGGAATTTCTCGTTAGAGAGAATCGCCGCACGAGCAAACGCCTGTTTGAGCAGATCACAGCCAGCTTCCAGATGTTTATCCGGGTTCTTCGGCAGAACTCGACGGTAATCAGGGAAGCGACCGTCCACCAGTTTGGAGGTGAAGATAAAGTCGCCAACGTGGGCGCGAATGTTGTTGCTGCCAATCTGCACGCGCAGCGGATTGTCGCCACCGTCGAGCATACGCATTAGTTCAATCACGCCTTTACGCGGCACAATCACCGAATGGCTTGGCAAAGACTGACCAATCGGCATTGAGCAGACCGCCAGACGGTGACCGTCAGTTGCCACAGTGCGCAGCTCTTCGCCTTCGGTTTCGAACAACATACCGTTTAAATAATAACGAACGTCCTGATGCGCCATTGAAAACTGGGTCGCTTCAATCAGACGCTTCATCGTCGCCTGCGGCAGGGTAAATTCGACTTCGCTCTGCCAGTCATCGAGGTTCGGGAAATCCGCCGCTGGTAGGGTAGACAGCGAAAAACGGCTACGCCCGGAGCGCACCAGCATCCGCTCACCTTCCAGTTGCACGGCAATTTCCGCGCCTTCAGGCAGACCACGGCAGATATCAAAGAATTTGCGCGCCGGAACGGTCGTCGCCCCTGGTTCGTGCGGCTGAATCAGCGCAACACGTGCCACCATTTCCATCTCGAGATCAGTACCGGTCAGCGACAACGTACCGTCAGCAACCTGTAACAGCAGATTACCGAGAATCGGTAGCGTAGGACGACCACCTAACGGACCGCTCACCTGTTGTAGCGGTTTTAATAAATGCTCACGTTCTACGGTAAATTTCATAGGATTAAGATGACAATGTTCTGATTAAATTTGAAAAATCTTCTTTGATATCATGGCTTTCTTCACGCAACTGCTCGATCTTACGGCAAGCATGAAGCACCGTCGTGTGGTCACGACCACCAAACGCATCGCCGATCTCTGGCAGACTGTGGTTAGTCAGCTCTTTCGCCAGCGCCATCGCCATCTGGCGCGGACGCGCCACCGAGCGAGATCGACGCTTGGAAAGGAGATCCGCGACTTTGATCTTGTAGTACTCCGCCACCGTCTTCTGAATATTGTCGATGGTGACCAGTTTTTCCTGCAATGCCAGCAAATCGCGCAGCGCCTCACGCACGAAGTCGATGGTGATCGCCCGTCCGGTAAAGTTAGCGTTAGCAATGACGCGGTTCAGTGCCCCTTCCAGCTCACGCACGTTAGATCGTAGACGCTTGGCGATAAAGAACGCCACTTCGCCCGGCAAACGAATGTCGTTTTCGTCGGCCTTTTTCATCAGGATCGCCACGCGGGTTTCCAGCTCTGGCGGTTCGATCGCCACAGTCAGTCCCCAGCCAAAGCGGGATTTCAAACGATCCTCAACGCCGTTGATCTCTTTCGGATAGCGATCCGAGGTGAGAATGATCTGCTGATTACCTTCAAGCAGGGCGTTGAAGGTGTGGAAAAACTCTTCCTGGGATCGTTCTTTATTAGCAAAAAACTGAATATCGTCGATCAGCAGCGCATCTACGGAACGGTAGTAGCGTTTAAACTCTTCAATCGCGTTGTTTTGCAGAGCTTTTACCATGTCCTGCACAAAACGTTCGGAGTGCATATAAACCACTTTGGCATTGGGCTTGCGCGCCATAATGCCATTGCCCACCGCATGGAGCAGGTGAGTTTTCCCCAGCCCCGTGCCGCCATAAAGGAACAGCGGGTTATAGGCGCCGCCAGGGTTGTCTGCCACCTGGCGAGCCGCCGCGCGCGCCAGTTGGTTAGATTTACCTTCGACGAAGTTATCAAATGTATGTTTAACGTTAACGTTGGAACGATAGGTCGGTTCTGCCGGAGCCGGAACGTTATCCCAACCCGAGCGCGCCGCAGGTGCAGCACGTTGCGGTTGCACCTGAGCGGCCTGAGCTGGTGCAACGGTGTTACTGGCAGGGACTTTCAGCGTTTGTGTCACGGGCTTTGTGCCCACTTCAAAACGCAGCTGTGGGGCATCCGCTCCGCAGAAACTGGTTAGCAGTCCATTGATATTATTGAGGTACTTGTCCCGTACCCAGTCGAGGACAAAACGGTTTGGCGCGTACAAGGCCAGCGTGTTATCGCTCAGTTCCGCCTGCAATGGGCGTATCCACATACTAAATTCTGTGGCTGGTAACTCATCCTGCAATCGGGCAAGACACTGCTGCCAAAGCGAAAGTGACACGGCGGACTCCACTCGAACAAAAGTCGATTATGACTAAGGCTGAAACATTCATGATTGTTGACGCACGTCGAAAAGACCCTGCATGAGGGTGACGCACGAACCGCTGTCTGCGGTTATATGCCCGATCAAGATCCTGCAAAACGATCGGGACCGAGGATCATAGCCTAAACTGCGCAAGAGATCTTCTGTTTCTCACAGATTTTCCCGATTTATCCACAGGACTTTCCAGAACCCGTTAAGTGTAAACGATCCAGGCGCAAGGCGGGCACGATTTAGGCCGCATATTGGAAAATTTAATGACCATAAACAAAATTAGTCTTAATCGATCTAATAAAGATCCTGAGCGATCCTTGCGCTTTACCTGGTAGCCCGTATAATCCTCCACCCGGCGCGCAATGCTGGTTTTCACCGGTATACAGTTGCACTTTTTCCCTGTGAAAAGGTGCGGAAAAGCGCGGTAAATAAGGAAAGAGAATTGACTCCGGAGTGTACAATTATTACAATCCGGCCTCTTTAATCACCCATGGCTTCGGTGTCCATCGTTCGATTTTCGGACGGATATCCAATAAAGCCATTGAATTTATTCAAGTTTAGGTAGAAATCGCCATGAAACGCACTTTTCAACCGTCTGTACTGAAGCGCAACCGTTCTCACGGCTTCCGTGCTCGTATGGCTACTAAAAATGGTCGTCAGGTACTGGCACGTCGTCGTGCTAAAGGCCGTGCTCGTCTGACCGTTTCTAAGTAATAAAGCTAACCCCTGAGTGGTTAAGCTCGCATTTCCCAGGGAGTTACGCTTGTTAACTCCCAGTCAATTCACATTCGTCTTCCAGCAGCCACAACGGGCTGGCACGCCGCAAATCACCATCCTCGGCCGCCTGAATTCGCTGGGGCATCCCCGTATCGGTCTTACAGTCGCCAAGAAAAACGTTCGACGAGCGCATGAACGCAATCGGATTAAACGTCTGACGCGTGAAAGCTTCCGTCTACGCCAACATGAACTCCCGGCTATGGATTTCGTGGTGGTGGCGAAAAAAGGGGTTGCCGACCTCGATAACCGTGCTCTCTCGGAAGCGTTGGAAAAATTATGGCGCCGCCACTGTCGCCTGGCTCGCGGGTCCTGATAGCCCTTATTCGGGTCTACCAACGCCTGATTAGTCCGCTACTCGGGCCGCATTGTCGTTTCACTCCAACCTGTTCAAGCTACGGAATTGAGGCATTGCGCAGGTTTGGAGTGATAAAAGGCAGTTGGTTGACGGTGAAACGCGTATTAAAATGCCACCCTTTACACCCTGGTGGTGACGATCCCGTCCCGCCCGGACCATTTGATACCAGAGAACACTAACGATGGATTCGCAACGCAATCTTTTAGTCATCGCTTTGCTGTTCGTGTCTTTCATGATCTGGCAAGCCTGGGAGCAGGATAAAAACCCGCAACCTCAGGTTCAACAGACCACGCAGACAACGACCACCGCAGCGGGTAGCGCCGCCGACCAGGGCGTACCGGCCAGTGGCCAGGGGAAACTGATTTCGGTTAAAACCGACGTGCTTGATCTGACCATCAACACCCGTGGTGGTGATGTTGAGCAGGCCCTGCTGCCGGCTTACCCGAAAGAACTGAACTCTACCCAGCCGTTCCAGCTGCTGGAAACCTCACCGCAGTTTATTTATCAGGCACAGAGCGGTCTGACCGGCCGTGATGGCCCGGATAACCCGGCTAACGGCCCGCGTCCGCTGTATAACGTCGAAAAAGACGCTTATGTGCTGGCTGAAGGCCAAAACGAACTGCAGGTGCCGATGACGTATACCGACGCGGCAGGCAACACGTTTACCAAAACGTTTGTCCTGAAACGTGGTGATTACGCTGTCAACGTCAACTACAACGTGCAGAACGCTGGCGAAAAACCGCTGGAGATCTCCACCTTTGGTCAGTTGAAGCAATCCATCACTCTGCCACCGCATCTCGATACCGGAAGCAGCAACTTTGCGCTGCATACCTTCCGTGGCGCGGCGTACTCCACGCCTGACGAGAAGTACGAGAAATACAAGTTCGATACTATTGCTGACAACGAAAACCTGAACATCTCTTCGAAAGGTGGTTGGGTTGCGATGCTGCAACAGTATTTCGCAACTGCATGGATCCCGCATAACGACGGCACCAACAACTTCTATACCGCTAATCTGGGTAACGGCATTGCCGCTATCGGCTATAAGTCTCAGCCGGTACTGGTTCAGCCTGGTCAGACTGGCGCGATGAACAGCACCCTGTGGGTTGGCCCGGAAATCCAGGACAAAATGGCGGCCGTTGCTCCGCACCTGGATCTGACCGTTGATTACGGTTGGTTGTGGTTCATCTCTCAGCCGCTGTTCAAACTGCTGAAATGGATCCATAGCTTTGTGGGTAACTGGGGCTTCTCCATTATCATCATCACCTTTATCGTTCGTGGCATCATGTACCCGCTGACCAAAGCGCAGTACACCTCCATGGCGAAGATGCGTATGCTGCAGCCGAAGATTCAGGCAATGCGTGAGCGTCTGGGCGATGACAAACAGCGTATCAGCCAGGAAATGATGGCGCTGTACAAAGCTGAGAAGGTTAACCCGCTGGGCGGCTGCTTCCCGCTGCTGATCCAGATGCCAATCTTCCTGGCGTTGTACTACATGTTGATGGGTTCCGTTGAGCTGCGCCAGGCGCCGTTTGCACTGTGGATCCACGACCTGTCTGCACAGGACCCGTACTACATCCTGCCGATCCTGATGGGCGTAACGATGTTCTTCATTCAGAAGATGTCGCCGACCACCGTGACCGACCCGATGCAGCAGAAGATCATGACCTTTATGCCGGTCATCTTCACCGTGTTCTTCCTGTGGTTCCCGTCAGGTCTGGTGCTGTACTATATCGTCAGCAACCTGGTAACCATTATTCAGCAGCAGCTGATTTACCGTGGTCTGGAAAAACGTGGCCTGCATAGCCGCGAGAAGAAAAAATCCTGATTCGGTGAGTTTTCGCTAAAATAAGGGCGGTCAGTTGACCGCCTTTTTTCTTTTCGTAGTGCGGATAAGCACAGCGCATCCGCCACACAAAGCAACAGGAACATCATGAGCGATAATGACACTATCGTAGCCCAGGCCACGCCTCCTGGACGTGGCGGCGTTGGCATCCTGCGCATCTCCGGCTTCAAAGCCCGTGAAGTTGCCGAAACCGTGCTGGGTAAATTGCCTAAGCCGCGCTACGCCGATTATCTTCCGTTTAAAGACGCCGACGGCAGCGTGCTCGATCAGGGGATTGCGCTATGGTTCCCTGGCCCGAACTCGTTCACCGGTGAAGATGTGCTGGAACTGCAAGGTCATGGCGGTCCGGTGATCCTCGACCTGCTGTTAAAACGCATTCTGACCATTCCCGGCCTGCGGATTGCTCGCCCTGGTGAGTTTTCAGAACGCGCGTTTCTTAACGATAAACTCGATTTAGCCCAGGCCGAAGCGATTGCGGATCTTATCGACGCCAGCTCAGAACAGGCGGCTCGTTCGGCGCTTAACTCACTGCAAGGCGCGTTCTCCGCCCGGGTCAACCATCTGGTGGAAGCCCTCACCCACTTGCGCATTTACGTCGAAGCGGCGATTGATTTCCCCGATGAAGAGATCGATTTCCTCTCCGACGGCAAAATTGAAGCCCAACTCAATGACGTGATTGCCGACCTCGACGCAGTACGCGCCGAAGCACGTCAGGGTAGTCTGCTGCGCGAAGGGATGAAGGTGGTGATTGCCGGGCGCCCAAATGCCGGTAAATCGAGCCTGTTAAACGCGCTGGCAGGCCGTGAAGCGGCAATCGTGACTGATATTGCCGGAACCACGCGCGACGTGCTGCGTGAGCATATTCATATTGACGGGATGCCTCTACATATTATCGATACCGCCGGGCTACGAGAAGCCAGCGACGAAGTGGAACGTATTGGTATCGAGCGCGCGTGGCAGGAAATTGAACAGGCCGATCGCGTGCTGTTTATGGTTGATGGCACGACGACAGACGCCGTTGATCCAGCAGAGATCTGGCCGGAGTTTATCGCCCGTCTGCCTGCAAAACTGCCGATCACCGTGGTGCGCAATAAAGCCGACATTACCGGCGAAACGCTGGGAATGAGCGAAGTGAACGGTCACGCGTTGATTCGTCTCTCTGCAAGGACTGGCGAAGGCGTGGATGTGTTGCGTAACCATCTCAAACAGAGCATGGGTTTCGACACGAATATGGAAGGTGGCTTCCTGGCGCGTCGTCGTCACTTACAGGCGCTGGAACAGGCGGCGGAACATCTACAACAGGGCAAAGCGCAACTGTTGGGAGCCTGGGCAGGTGAACTGCTGGCGGAAGAGTTGCGCCTGGCACAGCAGAACTTAAGCGAAATCACCGGGGAATTTACCTCTGATGATTTGCTGGGGCGGATTTTCTCCAGCTTCTGTATCGGTAAGTAACCCGTACCTACAAAGCCGCATCCTGATTGCCTGATGCGGCTTTGCTTTCTTGTTAGCACTCTTATTATTACTCAACCCTTTTTATAAACCTTAACCTTCTCACGTAACTTATTTTCTTAAAAAAGCATTTAATATTGCTTCGTAATCGTTTGTGATTCGATTCACATTTAAACAATTTCAGAATAGACAAAAATCTTGAGTATTATACTGTAACGTCGTGTCTTTCGAGGATAAGTGCATTATGAATACCTTACATATATGTGTGACCTCAAAGTGGTTTAATATTGACAACAGAATTGTCGATCACCGCCCTTAATTTGCCCTTCTGTAGCCATCATCAGAACCAAACCGAATTAGATTCCATGTGATCTATTTGTTTGCTATATCTTAATTTTGCCTTTTGCAAAGGCTATCTCTCATTTATTTACTTGTTTTAGTAAATGATGGCTCTTGCATATATATCTGGCGAATTAATAGATATTGCAAATGTAATATTCACAGGGATCACTGCAATTAAAATAAATGAAGGATTATGCAATGGAAAACTTTAAACACCTCCCTGAACCGTTCCGCATTCGTGTTATTGAGCCAGTAAAACGTACCACTCGCGCTTATCGTGAAGAAGCGATTATTAAATCCGGTATGAACCCATTTCTGCTGGATAGCGAAGATGTGTTTATCGATTTACTGACCGACAGTGGCACCGGAGCGGTGACGCAGAGTATGCAGGCAGCGATGATGCGCGGCGACGAAGCCTACAGCGGCAGCCGCAGCTACTACGCATTAGCCGAGTCAGTGAAGAATATCTTTGGTTATCAATACACCATTCCGACTCACCAGGGGCGTGGCGCAGAGCAAATCTACATTCCGGTACTGATTAAAAAACGCGAGCAGGAAAAAGGGCTGGATCGCAGCAAAATGGTAGCGTTCTCGAACTATTTCTTCGACACCACTCAGGGGCATAGCCAGATTAACGGCTGTACCGTGCGTAACGTCTATATCAAAGAAGCCTTCGATACGGGCGTGCGTTACGACTTTAAAGGTAACTTTGACCTCGAAGGATTAGAACGCGGTATTGAGGAAGTTGGCCCGAATAACGTGCCATATATCGTTGCTACCATCACCAGTAACTCCGCAGGTGGTCAGCCGGTTTCACTGGCAAATATGAAAGCGATGTACAGCATTGCGAAGAAATATGACATTCCTGTAGTGATGGACTCCGCGCGCTTTGCTGAAAACGCCTATTTCATCAAGCAACGTGAAGCGGAATACAAAGACTGGACTATCGAGCAAATTACCCGCGAAACCTACAAATATGCCGATATGCTGGCAATGTCCGCCAAGAAAGATGCGATGGTGCCGATGGGCGGCCTGCTGTGCGTGAAAGACGACAGCTTCTTCGATGTCTATACCGAGTGCAGAACCCTTTGCGTGGTGCAGGAAGGCTTCCCGACTTATGGTGGTCTGGAAGGTGGCGCGATGGAGCGTCTGGCTGTGGGTCTGTATGATGGCATGAATCATGACTGGCTGGCTTATCGTATTGCGCAGGTGCAGTATCTGGTCGATGGTCTGGAAGAGATTGGCGTTGTGTGTCAGCAGGCGGGCGGTCACGCGGCGTTCGTTGATGCAGGTAAACTGTTGCCGCATATTCCGGCAGATCAGTTCCCGGCACAGGCGCTGGCGTGCGAGCTGTATAAAGTCGCCGGTATCCGTGCGGTAGAAATTGGTTCTTTCCTGTTAGGCCGCGATCCGAAAACCGGTAAACAACTGCCGTGCCCGGCAGAATTGCTGCGTTTAACCATTCCACGCGCAACCTATACTCAAACACATATGGACTTTATTATTGAAGCCTTCAAACATGTGAAAGAGAACGCAGCAAATATTAAAGGGTTAACCTTTACCTACGAACCGAAAGTATTGCGTCACTTCACCGCAAAACTGAAAGAAGTTTAATTAATACACTCAGAGTGGCTATAAGGATGTTAGCCACTCCACTCCCTACATCCTCAATAACAAAAATAGCCTTCCTCTAAAGGTGGCATCATGACTGAACAAGCAGAAAAAAAACACTCTGCATTTTGGGGTGTTATGGTTATAGCAGGTACAGTAATCGGTGGAGGTATGTTTGCTTTACCTGTTGATCTTGCCGGTGCCTGGTTTTTCTGGGGTGCCTTTATCCTTATCATTGCCTGGTTTTCAATGCTACATTCTGGGTTACTTTTATTAGAAGCAAATTTAAATTATCCCGTCGGCTCCAGTTTTAATACCATCACTAAAGATTTAATCGGTAACACCTGGAACATTATCAGCGGCATTACCGTTGCCTTCGTTCTCTATATTCTCACTTACGCCTATATCTCCGCTAACGGCGCGATCATTAGCGAAACGATATCAATGAATCTGGGCTACCATGCCAATCCTCGCATTGTCGGGATCTGCACGGCCATTTTCGTCGCCAGCGTATTATGGATAAGTTCGTTAGCCGCCAGCCGTATCACGTCATTGTTCCTCGGGCTGAAGATTATCTCCTTTGTCATTGTGTTTGGCTCTTTCTTCTTCCAGGTCGATTATTCCGTTCTACGTGATGCCACCAGCACGACTGCGGGGACGTCTTACTTCCCGTACATTTTTATGGCTCTGCCAGTGTGCCTTGCGTCATTTGGTTTCCACGGCAATATTCCCAGCCTGATTATTTGCTATGGCAAACGCAAAGATAAGCTCATCAAAAGCGTGGTTTTCGGTTCGCTGCTGGCGCTGGTGATTTATCTCTTCTGGCTGTATTGCACGATGGGGAATATTCCGCGTGAAAGTTTTAAAGCGATTATCTCCTCCGGCGGCAACGTCGATTCACTGGTGAAATCGTTCCTCGGCACCAAACAACATGGCATTATCGAGTTTTGCCTGCTGGTGTTCTCTAACTTAGCTGTCGCCAGTTCGTTCTTTGGCGTCACGCTGGGACTGTTCGATTATCTGGCGGATCTGTTTAAGATTGATAACTCCCACGGCGGGCGTTTCAAAACCGTGCTGTTAACCTTCCTGCCACCCGCGTTGTTGTATCTGGTCTTCCCGAATGGCTTTATTTACGGGATCGGCGGTGCCGGGCTGTGCGCCACCATCTGGGCGGTCATTATCCCTGCGGTACTGGCAATCAAAGCCCGCAAGAAGTTTCCCAACCAGATGTTCACGGTCTGGGGCGGCAATCTCATTCCGGCGATTGTTATCCTCTTTGGTATAACTGTGATTTTATGCTGGTTCGGTAACGTCTTTAACGTGTTACCTAAATTTGGCTAAACAGCCACTTATACTCTAAATAATTCGAGTTGCAGGAA
>NZ_AEJZ01000166.1:0-17636 GCF_000208525.1 Escherichia sp. TW14182 | reverse complement strand
AATCCGAGGTTTTCAACAGCCTCATCTTTGTCTTCCACATCCGAAAGATTCCTGTCCTGACGCAGAAACAGACCATCCCCGGTTGCCACATTCAGCGTGACCTGCGCACTTTCTGCCACTGCCAGCCGGAACTGCAGTGTGGCGGTAACGCCATTTACCGGTTTCTCAATGGCTGCACAACTTCCGACGGCATAAAGCTCACCATCGGTGGTCAGCAGCCCCGCTTCCCTGACCGTAAATCCCCCCACACCCTCCGGCAGTACAAGATACGCAATAAACTGGTTTTCCTGATCAGGCGATACCGTCAGACGTGAGATGGTGCCGCGATAAACTTCCCTGACCAGCGCCGTCTGCCCGGCCTCTGGTGTGACAGCATTTCCGTTTCCGTCCCCCACCACAAACCCGTCCAGCACCACCGGCGCACCACCCGCCGCAGACGCAGCCTCGAGTGCTTTCCCTCTGTTTGTCAGAATACTGCAATGTTTCGTGGTCACGTTATTCTCCCGCCTCAATCACCACATCAATATGCGCGGTCACCGCGCCACCAACATAAAACTGGCTCTCCTTTCCGATATCCGTATTTACGTCAATGGTGCTCAGACCGCTGCGTAAATTCTTGGCCTTAATGACCAGCGTCCTGACCTGACTGTAAAGCACACTGTCAGCGCCTTCCCGCAAAAACAGCTCCACACGAAAGGTGTACGGGTTTTTGCGCGGTGAATCCTGCCACCACTCTTTGATTGCCGCCGGAACACCAACCGCACCAAGTGCCCGCAGCACTGCCCCCGCCGTCCCCCGGTGCTGATGCACATATGCCGCATCACGTAAAATCTGCCGTTTCTGCTCTTCGCTCCAGTCATCCTGCCAGAAATCCACAGCAAACTCCCAGGCCAGCCACGGCAACAGATGCAACGGACAGGTATCCGGATTTTTCACCTTTCTGACCATATCCGTATCAAGTGTCAGGATGCTTTCTGTTGTGGCCTGCTCCTGTGCCCGCTCCGGCCTGACAGCGGAAGGCGGCAGAAGTGAGCGAAACGTTTCCGCCATCACTATACCTCTCTGCGCGTCACATTAACGGCAGCACAGCGGGGAGCCGTACCGGTTGCCGGTTCGATATCAGCCCGGGGACTGGACAGAATAACCCGCGCCACACCAGTCTGTTGAAGTGCTGCGTAAATGGCGGACAGCGGCACCATGCCATTAATCCGGTTTGCCAGCCGGGTATAAGACATCAGCGTGTTTTTCGCATTTTCCAGCACTTCACCGGCATCCGGGCCGTCCGGTATTTCCAGTTCAGCCGTCACGGAATAGTCATTAATAATGGCGCTTTTCACCGTCACAAAATCCGTCAGCGGACGAATTTCATCAGCATTCAGCCGCGCACTGACCGCGTCCAGCAACGCCTCGCTGGCAGTGCCATTTCCTTCACGGGACAACACATAGACGTCCACCTCCCCCGCTCGCCCGTGCTCCTCCGGGCCATAAGCATCAGCATCCAGCACATTTTCATCAGCAGAGCGGGCATGAAAACGATAGGCGTTGCGGGCGCCTGCAGTATTCAGTTGCGACCAGGACAACTGGATGCGTTCACGAAAGGCGTCGTCCTCTTCCATAACCGCATCCGTCGGAGGCACGGTATCCGGGTTTGCCGGAACAATCTCCATACGTTCAACATTGAACGCCGCGCCAATCTGATCGAGATCGGCCTTCTGCGCACTTGCCAGAAAAACGGCCCGCACGGCATCATTCACCCGCTGGAAAGCCAGGGTAAGCTGAAAGGCGGTCACTTCGCCCTGTTTGTAAGCCGGGTCGGATTCCACCAGGGCATCAAATTCCGGATCCAGTTCACGCAGACGTGCCAGCCAGGCCCCGAAAATCACCGATGCGTCAGGCACCACAATGGCATCCGGTACGGGCAAATCCGAAAGATTGATCACATCATAACTTTCTGCCATAAACGGTTATTCCTCCTGTTGACACCTGTGTACCGGTTTCCGTATTCGTCCCCGTGATATCCACTACGCACCCGGCCTCATCTTCCGGAAACGTCACGATCACTTTTGACACTTTCAGCCGGGGCTCCCAGCGCGCCAGCGCCGTCGCCGTGGCAGCAATTATGCGCAGCCTCAGCAGGTCATCCCGGGGAGAGTCCAGTAATTCAAAAAGATCGCTGCCGTAATCCCTGACCAGAACACGGCTTCCCACTGGCGTGTTCAGAATATCGCTGACTGACTGGCGCAGATGCGCCACACCGGACAGACGCTTCCCTGTCCGGCAGTTCACACCATTCATCATTATTTTTTTCCTGATCCGGTACCAAAATAATCCGGCCCTGTTTTATCTGATTTACTGGCGTTTTTGATTTCAGCCACCAGATTAAACGTGAAGGTAAAGCCTGAAGAAGAGAGGGAAAACGCCAGTGACTCCACGAGCCAGCGGCGATCTTCCCGCTTACCAAATCCGGATGTCACCACGCCGGATTCGGCGGTCATGGCAACATATGAAGGACGGCACGGCCCTGTCAGCGTCATTTTCCGGCTGTTGCGTTGCGCCTGTGTTTTTTTTGACTTTGCCTGTTGTTCAGCCGTTTCCTTTTCCGGCTGCGTGTACGGACTGGTTACAGACGAGCCGTCATGCTCCACGGTTGCTGTTTTGGTTCGCCCGTCAGCCTTGTCAAAATAACGAACCGTGATTTTTTCTTTCTTCTTTTCTCCGGTAGAGCTCCCCCGTTCACCTTCCTGATAATTCCAGGATGACACCACGGAAGGTGTCAGCGTCACGGTCTTCAGGGGCGCGCCCGATACGGTGGTTCCGGCACCCTGCTCCAGAAACAACCAGTAACCTCCGGCAGGTTTACTGACGGCGTTATACGTCCGGGCAAGGCGGGACAACAGGCTGGCATCCGATTCTGCCACCTGATCCACATGGGTAATGCGGATCCCCGCCAGCTTCTCCGCCACCCGGGCCTTCAGTCCGTTTTCCGTGGCAACAGTTTTCACCAGATCACCCAGCGTGAGATTATCCCAGCTTCGTGTTTTCTGATTCAGCACGTCGCCGGACTGCTTTTCCGCATTCATGGGGGCAGCAGTAGCATAAATTTCGATCCGACGCGGCGGGCCGCTGCTGCTCACGCCGCACACCACAAACCAGCCCTTGTCCACCAGATTACCGTTAAACCCCAGCGCCACCCGCAGACGCGCCCCCTTTGTCGGCAGGGGCAGTCTTTCAGAAAGCAGCGTGATCTTCAGTTCATCAGACCTGGCGGTGGCTCCGCCGTAATCCGTCAGGGTGATATCCACAAGATAACGGGCCAGCACCCGCGTGATATCCCGCCCTTCAGCTGTCACCCGATACGCCGGGCAGAATTCCCGGACAGTCGTGGCGATGGTTTCCTGTTTTTTCTCATTTTTCAGGGACGCCTGATACGCGGCATTTATTGCCTGCAGCTGTTCTGATAATGACGTCATCATCTCCTCCCTTAATCCCACAGGCTGTATGGCGACTCAGACACCTGTTGTGTGATTTCAGGCAACGCAATGCGGATCCCCGCCGGATAAACCGCGCCTTTCTCTGCCAGCCCCTGATTGGCCTCCAGCACAAGAGTGAGCACGGCAGACAGATTTTCCGTGCCGTAATGCGTGGCGCAAATCGCATCAAGCACATCCCCGTCACGGGTTATCCAGATCGTCGGCATAATGTTTCAGCTCCAGACTCCACTTTTTGTTACGGTGCCCACCGCCAGGCAAAAAACGGTCGGTGGAATCAGAAAAACGCTCCACCACCCACCATCCCAGCACATCACCTTCTCCGCTGACCAGCAGTTGCGGCTCAGCCTTATTCGCCAGGTCATACAGCGTGTTCACCGCCTCCGTCCCCGACTTCCCCAAAAAGGCGTGCGATTCCCCTTCAAGGCGAACGGTTCGCCCGTTCTTCCCGGTGTACTGCAGCAGACTCTGCTGACCGATGCGCGCCTGCTCGCTCCAGGTCCACCCCGCCTCACGGGTCAGCTGGTTATATGCCGTGGTATCCACGGAAAAGGCGAAATCCCCCAGCATCAGCATGACTCTGGCATCTGCAGCACCACGGAGATAACTGTTGTCACGCTGAAGGCTGTCTTCAGCGAGAGCAATAACCGAACCCACACTCACCAGACACTTCCTCCATCCCACAACGCATTATTACCACTGAAGGCCGGGTTGTTTTTCGTCATACCGGCAATGGCGTCCGCAATACCCTGTTCGCTCTGTCCGGGCTGCGCAACAATGTTGAAGTTATAATTCTTCACGCTGTTGTCATTCAGCTGTGCGCCGGACTGTCCGCCCTCAACAGGAATGGCCTGCACGGCAGCCTGCCATGCTCCCGCACTGGCAAAAGGATCATCCTGTTTTCCGGCAGATCCTGCCTGCGCTGCCGGCAACGAAAAATCGAACGTTTTTTCCGGCGTGAGGTAACTGTTCACCGATTCATGAAACGCATCCGTATCCACAATGCCCATAAAGCCCTTCGCGGCGTTATATTTTTCACGGACATTCTTTTCAAAATCCGGATTATTTTTCAGTTGCTCATCAAGCCAGGCATCCTGCCCGCTGTTCCGGGCCACTGTCCGGGCAGCGGTCATGTCACCACGCCCGACATACTCCAGAATCTGCTTCTGATCGCCCTGTTCATCCGGTAATAACCAGGCGAGTTTTTTGGCTACTGCAAAAATAATTTTTCCGACAAAAATGACGCCTTCGCCGAACTTCAGGGCCGCCGGATACAGCGTGTCCCTCAGAAAAGACACAACCTTTTTAATGCCTCCGCCTTTAAACCACTCTGCCAGGTCACCCGCTGTCTCTTGTATGGCGGGGGCCAGCTCTGCGCCCAGTTGTCCGGAAATTTCTGCAACCGCAGAAGAAAAAACCTGCTGCAAATCAGAAACAGCCTTGTTTCCGGCGAGTGCGCCAGCCACACCCTCTTTTGTCACCAGGTTATATTTATCCTGCTCAGCCAGCAGTTCCTGAAAACTTTTTCCAGAACGTTTGATCAGCATCAGCAGTTTACTGGCTTCACCACCAAACAATGCATCCAGCGCAAACGATGCCTTTGATTCATCCTTCAGTGACAGCGCCCTGTCGATAATTTTTTCGAACTGTTCCTTATCACTCAGTCCGGCAAGATCGCCTTCCTCAAATCCCAGCGTTTCAAAGGCGTCAGAAAGCGAACTCTGCTTGCCATTTTGTTTATATTCCCCGGCCTTATGCAGGTATTCCTCAAACAGATCCCCGATATTATCGCCGGTCATATCGTACTGTTTTGCCAGGGCGTCCCAGTTCATGTACGTGCGGGTATCCACGCCATACGCAGTCGCTTTACCCGCTGTTTCAGCCGTCTGCGCATTCATGGCAGCCGGAGCAATCAGCGCACCAAGCGCCGTGGTCACGGCCCCGCCTCCCATCGCCAGACCGGCATTCCAGGCAAATTTGCCGGTTCCGGCAAGCAGGCTTTTTCCTTTGCCCATAAAACGTCCGAGCCGATCGCGACGCTCAAGGCTCCGGTTCAGTTTTTTCTGGGCCGCATCCGCTTTCTTAATTTCAGCAGTGAGCCGGGCGTATTCATCCTCCATCGACTTAAAACGCTTCCCTGCCAGCGCCGCCCGCTTCATTTCTGCTGCCAGCTCTGCCTGCTCCTTACGTAAACGCGCAGCCTGCTGCTCCACATCCTGCAAATTTTTTCGCAGATCCGTCGCCGAACGGCGCCACGAACTGTCCAGTTTGCCCCCGAACGACACGGTAGCCTTAAGATTCTGGCTTACGCTTCCCACGTTTTACTGCCTCCACTTCATCCAGTAAAAATGCCGTAAACACACTGAACGGCATGGACAGATAATCGGAAAGAGGAAAATGCAGCCGCCGCCCGAGAAACCTTAACCCTCTGAAGATTTCGGTTTCGGTCGCTTCCCGGGTGGCAGCATAAAAACATTAAAGGCATCCGTCAGCTGGGCATAATCCGCTGCGGTCAGCAGCCAGATATCCTGCTCACTCAGATTACAAAGCTGCGCAATCATACGCGCCTCTTTTTCCTCTTCTGTTCCCCGGTCTTTGGTGAAGGCAATGCGATCGCGCACCAGCGGTTCGCGCATGGTGATGCGTTCCAGCACAGCCCCGCCTCCCAGAGTGACCGGCGTGTACAGTGTGATGGTGCGGGTTTCGCCCGGAATATTCATAATCTGCTCCTTAAAAAAAACGGCCCGCAGGCCGTTATGTGTTAATCAGAGACGCACTTTTGCCGACAGACCGGCAAGTACATTCACACCGTTGATCCAGCGCTCAAAACGCTCGGTATCAATCATAATGAGTTCGATCCCCTCCAGCGTCTGACGGTAATAATTCACCGCGATTTCCACTGTCACCGCATTTTCTGACAGGCTGCTGTTTCCACGTGCATCCGGCGTCACCGTTTTCACAAAACCTTCGATTTCTTCGGTGGTCCCCAGCGCGGTGCCGTTTGCCAGATAACCCTGATAGGCCGTGAAGCGGGAGCGGTTGCCACTGACAAATCCGAGACTGGACAGCATGTCTGTATCCAGACCATAGAATTTAATCTGGCAGGTCAGCGCCTCCATGCCGTCGTCAACCGGCGTGGGGGCATCCTGTGCCCCGGTGCGTAAATCAGTGGTGGTTATGGACAGCGTGGGGGGCGTGAACTCATGCGCTCCCTGAATACGGATCCCCTGGCGGAAAAAAGTCCAGGCGCGTAATGTGTTTTTGCTGCTCATGTTGCCGTCATCTCCTTAATGCCGTATTCGTTGTTGACGCTCACCCGCATGCTGATAAGTTCCGTCGGCGATTTGGGACCGAAGTCATAGTTGATGTACAGTTCCCCGGCTGCCAGCGTTTCGGCGGTATTCAGTTCCGGATCCAGCCATGCCCGCCCCCCGAAGATGGCACCTTCTGCCACCAGACGGCGCATATACGCATTAATGGTGCCGATGATATCGTCCGCATTCTGGCGATCGAGCGGGCGGTCAACATACGCCAGCATCGCCTCCTGAATACTGTCTTCAATCACATCCGCAGTACGGCGGACGGACTCGAAATGCCACTGGGGATGGGACGAGCACAGACGGTTTCCCCAGTGTTTAAATCCGGCGCGGCGAATCAGGGTGGAGACATTCTGCATATTAAGCAGGTTGGCATCACAGTTGCGCTCACCGAGGATAAATTCATCCACCTGCTCAACACCGAGGATGTTGTAAACCTCCTGGTTTGATTTGCTCCACCACCACCCTTTTTCATAGTCAATACGGGCACGCAGTCCGGCAGCAAAGGCCGAATACGGGCGATACACCAGTTGCCCCTCTGCATTACTGACCTGCACACGCGGGCGCAGTAATTCAGTCCTGGCACCGTAAGACTGGCGACGCTGCACCACATCCTGCAGTGTCGCGCCCGCAGCACAATCCACGTACGCCACTGCACGCAGTTTTCCGGCCACCGTTTCCAGTGCCTTACCCACCGCATCGTCTTCACTGAATCCTGGTGCAATCACAATACGTGGCTGATACGTGGTGACGGATTTTGCCGATGACAGCATGCTGATCCCCGCAAGAATGGCAGCACGCTGCTCTTCCGGCTTCGTTTTTTCTTCCACCCGGACGATCACCGACAGCGCGTTACGCTGGTCGTTAATCTCCGTCAGCGCCTGCTTCAGTGTTCCGGTGATCCCCAGACGTGAAAGCGCCGTTGTTCCCGCCATCGCCACTGGCGTGTTCAGCGGAAACGGTTCATCTTCACCGCCACTCAGTGTGCCGGAAAACGGCGACACAATACCGTCACCGCTGCCGGTGGCACTCACCCCGGCCCCCGCCACACCATTCACCGCCGTCACAACATCACTGACGGTGGCATTGCCTGCCCCCTCTTCACTGCATCCAAGCCAAATCAACAGGCTTCCGTTTTCCCATTTTGCTGACGTGGGAACCGCACCCGCACTTTTTTCTTTGACAGCCTGTTCAGCAATAACGGTAATGGTATTTCCGCTCCGTCCCCCCGCTTTTGCCGTAAAGGTCAGCTCGTTATCCAGCAGCGGCGTTCCCGCTGTCAGTGTCGCTGCCACAGCTCCGGCAGCCTGCGGCGCGGTTCCCACCACACCAATAATGGCTGTCTCTATTGTGGTTACTGCCACCGTGCCTGCTGTCAGCTCGATGGTTTCCACACCATGTAATTGCCCCATTTGCATTCTCCGGACATAAAAAAACCTGCCGCAGCAGGTCACATTTTCTGATTCGGTACTTTCGTGGTTCCCCCACTGTCTCCGGGATGGTCGTGTCCATTAAACGTTTCCCGGATCCGGCTCATGCTACCGGATTTATCCGTCACCTCGCCTTTTGCATAAAAATCACTTTTCACCACCACTTCACCTTCAACCATCGTGCGTCCGTTCACGATCAGGTCTTCTGAGATCATGACGTTTCCGTCCAGCACACCATTCCCGGTAATGGCATAGGTGCCCCCTTCCGCCAGAATAATGGTCAGTGAGTGCGTCTCCCGGTTATAGCAAATTTCCGTGCCATCTCCGTAACGGGTGATGTGCTCACTGTCGCTGCCCTGCGGAGCCGGTGCCTCACCGGTATTCCAGCCGGGAAAAACACGACCGTTATTCAGCTCCCCGGCCTCTGACAGTACCGTGACCGCATCGCCCACAGCAAACGGCTCAAAATCTGCCCGGTTTTTCCCGGCAAAACCCTGACACAATGGCAGCCAGGTGGTCACAATATCCCCCAGATCCACGCGGCATTCCGGAAAACCACCGTCCAGCCGCACCGAGTGGATCACCCCACGCCGGACCATATTTGCCAGGCGACGCTGTAAATCCCCCAGAACCTCATTCACGTGGCTTTCCCTCAAAAATCAGCCGATAATCATCCACATGCTGTCGCCCGATCTCCGGTGCCACGCCCAGCCAGGCCCGCTGTAACGGCAGGTTATCCGTGGCAAAGGGATCCATACCAAACGTCACCGTCTGGTTAAATGAAATCTGCCAGACCAGATAATCATCCAGACGCGGATCGGTTTCATCTGCGTCCGCTGATATAAAAATGGCAGGCTCCACATTTGCCAGTCCGAACGTCTGCCCGTCGAGCCAGTGCGACAACGCGGCGGCCGCCGAACGGATAAAAATATCCGGCTTTATCGCCCTGCGTTCTTCTTTTTTTTCTTTATCCGGCTCACCGGCACGGTCAACCAGTACCCACAGCGCGGCAGACAACACCACCGTCATCTGCCCGTCTGCATTGCTTTTCGCATCCCAGCCATCCACCGCCAGAAACACCGCCGGAGTGACCAGTTGCGTGACCCGTTCCGGATAGGTGTCCGCATCATTGATCCATTTAAGTTTTTTCAGGGCATCCAGCACAGCAGCGTGCCAGGATGCCATGCATAAGGGTTCAGCCATTGCGTCCTCACATTTTATCGGGGGGCCACGGTAATGCCGTACTTCGCGCGTCGCCGGATGTCCGATTCGAACTCTTTCATAAAAATTTCCAGGCACTCCGCAAAAGCCACATCTTCAACATAATCCATCGTGCTGGCATAAATACCAGCTTCAGCCTCCCGGACACGCCCGGTTTCAGGATTTTTGATGATGATTGTTCGTCGGTTCTCTTTGCGACTACGTATCACCAGCCCGTTTTCATACGCGGCAGGAGATAAAAACGAACCGTTGGGTTCAAAAACGGGATCGCTGGCTTTGCGGCGACGTCGCCGGACACGGTTCTCTTTGATAAACCGCCCGGTTACCGGATCACGGAGATCATGACGCCGGACACGTTGCCCACGAATGCGTCCGCGCAAATCTTTTATCTTGATCGCATTAAGGCCAAACCAGAGACGGGCTTCATCCATAGCATTACCCCGGGTAATGCGGGTGGAAAAAAGCCGCCTGTCCAGTGTGTCCATTTTGCGGGGAGCCAGGCCGGTTTTCAGTTCCGCAAGCGCCTTCATGCGCATTTTTGATGCCGTTCGCTTCAGTGCGCGGGAATAGGCCAGACGGAACTGGTGCTGCGTTGCACCAGCCTGCGCCGCAATATCCCGCAATTCTTCGACGTCGATATCAAACAACAGATTTCGCCGGATGCGTGATGCCCGCGCCATTGCGATATCTCCTTATGAAGTTTATTTTTTACTCCATTCGATGGTCGGTAATGACGTCCCCCGTCCACGCCCGAGCGTTACGCGTGTACGCCCCATTTCATCCGCACCAATATGCGTGACGCGGTAAAATTCGTGGTTCAGCTCCACTGCGCAGTTTGTGCTGAGCCCCTTAATATCCTCTGTCAGTGCGCTGAATGCCGGAGCCTGATCGTTAATTTCTCCACCCCCCGGAACACGAACCGGCGCATCCGGAGATTCAAAAATCACCATAACAGGGCGACGCTCACTGCCAATAGACAGTATCGCCGGACACTCCTCGGAAAAAAGCCGGGAAATGCGGGCATCTGCCCGCATCAGCCGTTTATAAAATCGATGCATCAGTACCCCAGACGCACACAAACACAGGCATCTCCGGCTTCAACCGATGCCCATACTGTTCCCACCAGCGTATTACCTGATTTCGTTGCAGTCAGTGTTGCCGTATCCGCTTTGAAATACACCAGCCTGCCTTGCGTCAGCGCCTCTGCCTCTTTAGGCAAAGAGAAAACCCCCACCGTATGCAGAATGCCCACATCCCCGTCCGGAATATCAGCGTGAGCAACACCAACAAGATTATCCTGAACAACCAGATCGCCAGATGACACCGCCTTTCCGGTCCCGTTCAGCCAGTCGACGTTTTTTCCGTCCTGAACAAAATTTTTTGACATTTTTTTCTCCGGTAAATGCGGCGCAAAGTGCGCCGCTTCAGCCATAAAAAAACCGCCCTGTCCGGCGGTTATTTATTGTTTTTTCACTTTGACCATGCCACGCCAGTCAAGCGGTGCCACTCCGGCATCAATGCGCACCTTGAATGCTGCACCATCAACCGTAAAGCCCTGTTGCTGCTCCAGATACGGCGTATCAATACCGTCGAGGTAAGCCACTTCAATCGTGTCACGCCCCTGCGCTGCCACCAGGTAATAATCCGTCGGGCTGCTGTCATCAAGACGGGCCTCTGACAGAACCGTGGCAAAATTCTGAATCGGGTTAATAATGCCGCTGTTCGCATCTGCACCAGGCACGCTGGCAGACTTAATCAACTGATTGGCACGCGACTCAATGGCAACAGGCGTCAACATAAAAGCAGGACGAATGTTCAGGCGACGGTCACCCGATTTCTGGAGCAGCATGGCTTTACGCCCGGAATCCAGCCCCTCAATAGACAAATCGGCAGTCACCAGGTTGCCATGATCTGCATGGAACAGCGGTTTGCCATCCGACATTTTCGGATTGCTGGTCAGCACGGCCCAGACCAGATCCCCCACGGTAGTCCGCGCTGCCGCCCCCATTGCCATCGGAATACGGGTCAGCATATCCAGGTCATCATTGATGATGGTCTGGCGATCAATGCTGAACAATTCGCCATAAGTCGCCAGTGCAATCGGTTCGCCACGATCTTTCAGGGTCACATATTTATATTCAGCCCCCGGCAATACTTTTCGTAGCGTCGGGAAAGTTTCCAGCCCGACACGATGCGCGGTTTTAAAATCAGTCAGCGTTCCCTTGCGGGTCCATTTGTCAAAATTTTCGCTGGCATCATCCCAGCCCTGCAACGCAGCTTTATGAGCCACATCCATCAGGATATTGCCGAAATCGCTGCTGCTGTGAGTAAATGCCAGCCCCACCATCGCCATCGGTGCGGAATGACCGGAGATACCGATACCGCGATCAACCAGCGAAGCACGCGCCAGCTCGCGCAGTGTAAAACCGTTATAAGCATTATCTTTTTCTGCTTCGGCATATCCGGCGCGTGCCATCACAGCCGCACGAATGGAATCGCCGACCAGATTACCGTTCCCGGCATGAATATGAACAGCGCCCGGGCCTGCACTTGGTGTCGTTCCGGCTGCCAGCGCCTGCAACAGTTTTTCACGGGCCTGTGCTTCCGTACAGGTCATGTCGTTCAGACACTCCGCTTTCAGTGCGGCATAAGACGGGAAAGAGGCAAAAACTGCGGTTACAGCCTGCACACGTTCCGCATTGGCTGCCATCAGTTGTTGCTGAACCTGCGAAGCAATTGCGCTGATATCCACATTTCCGGTTGATGGTGCCTGCTGAGCAGCGATCTGTTGCGCATTTTGCGGGGTTGCTTTCGGCTCCTGCGGCTGTCCGTTTGTCGTTTCTGCACGTGGAGCAAAAAGCGCGTTAATCTGTTCTGGCATATTATGGTAATCCTTCAGTTTATTTTGGTTCACACAGGCCGCAGCCTGTAATTCAGGTTCAAGCGTATCAGCGAAGCCTTTTTCCACAGCTTCAGCACCGTTCAGCCAGGTTTCTGCTTTCAGCATGGCTTCCAGCTCCTCCTGCCCGAGTCCGGTTTTATTCATGTAGGCTGACAGCATCAGCGCCTCGTTGCGATCCAGCCAGTCAGCATAATCACGCATATCATCGGAATCACCGGCGATCCCGCCCCACGGCTTGTGTATCATCAGCCAGGAATTTTCAGGCATATGCACTGTGGCGCCAGGCAGGCAGACAATCATGGAGGCCATGCTGGCTGCAACACCATCCACCCAGATATCCACCTTCGCTTTCAGCCGTGACAGCGTGTTAAAAATGGCAAACCCCTGCATCACATCACCGCCCGGGCTGTGGATATGCAGATCAATAGCGCTGGCCTCAAACACCCCCGCATCCTTACAGTCAGCAATAAACTGCTGCGCGGTGATGCCCCATCCGCCAATCACGTCATAGAGGTAAATTTCCACCCGCCCGGCAGTCTGTGCACGGATTTCATACCAGCACTGACCATTAGCGGCATCCACCCCCGCAAGGCTGGCGCGGGGATTAATCATCGTCCCGCGAAGACGCGGGTTTATCATTTGCTGCATCAGGGATCACTCCTTTATCGTTAGCGGCGTCAGAATCGAACACCAGCCCGTTTTCCCGGTTAAATTCAGTTTCACGCAGTCGCTGACGTTTGACCTCCTGCGGTGACTGCCCACGGGCACGTATCCACTCGGCCTCCGTCCCGGCACCACCGCGAAGAATGGCCCGCCATGCTGCAGCCTCCTTCACCGGATCAATCCACGGCATCACCGGGCCAAGATAAGTGGCATTGAAAAGCGTGGACATATCCACATCAGGAGGAATTTCAAGAAAAGGTATCGCCTGCTCCAGCCATGCCCGGTACACCGGGCGGCTGTACTGACCGACAAACCACTGCTGTAAAACCCCGTAGCCTTCGTAACCTTCCACCAGCTCCTGACGCTGCGAACTGTAGGAGCCGTTATAGTCACGGGCAATACTGGAATAACTGCCACGGGTTCCGGCAGCCACAGCACGCAACTGCCCGTTCCGGAATTCATAAAGATGAACATTCGGACGATTCGACTCCACCATCCCCAGATCTTCACCGGGGGCCAGTTCGTCAAAAATCATGCCCGGCGAAATATCAAAGTACCGGGGTTTTTGTTCTGTGGGTGTCCAGTCGTTATCCGTCGGAAAGCTGGCGGCATCACCACGCTTAATGTAGAAACCCAGCGCGGCAGCAATACGGGCAGCCACACGCTCTGATTCTTCGTAATCTTTCAGATCAGCAATCCGGCGAATCACACCATGTAACAGGCTGACACCTCTCACCTGATGAAGCCGTTTCCGCATCGCCAGATGAAGCATGTTGTCTGCGTGAACAGTTTTGAGATCGGCGCTGAATCCACGCATATTTGCAGGATGGTATTTATAAACCCGATACCCTACAGGCCGCCCCCAGTTGTTAAGAATAATGCCCTGGCGGACTTGCTGACCCGCGTTCGTGTTCAGACTGACCGGAACAAAATCTGCTTCGAGAAGTTCCAGTGATAATGGCACCACAGTGGAATGATTCAGACCGGCGACAGGACCACGCACCAGTTGTACGAACATCTCGCCATCACGCAAAGCAGATCGCAATGCCATCCGTTCGGCCTCCGGGCGAGTGAACATCCCCGTGACCTCAGGGCGAACAGACCATTCAGACCACAATGCTGAGATCTGCTCTGCCAGCAATTCATGCAGGGTGCCATCGTTTCTCAGTGGTTGTGGTTCAACCTGGATCCCCTGCGCACCAATAACCCGCTCTTCCAGCTTATCCAGCAGACCAATCACGATATCATGATCTTCATCCAGCGCCCTGGCCTGCTCCCTTAACGAAGTGCCGGCAGAAAAAACTGCTGTATTGGCAGAACGACTCTCACGCCGGGCTTTATTCAGGCGTGAAGGCTGCGCCGCCTCATAAGCTCTCAGCAGCATTTTGTTTCTGGCGCGCGAAACTGCCCACCCTGGCGCAATTGCACCAAGTGCTTTATCAAAAAAACCCATAAAAAACCTCAGGAAAAACGGGCGAGTTTGTACGGTTTCCTTGTGGGCTGGCAGGCCGCCGCCCAGCGTTTTTCCCAGTATTCAAGTTCCCTGCGCAATGCAACAGGATCATGGTTGGTGATCGCCCTGCCATTCACCCCGGTAAAAGACACACTTTTACCATCCAGGGAATCCCTGTATGCCTGACGCACGATAACCAGCATCTGGAAAATCTCATCTTTTTTCACAACCATCCTCCGTTTCGGGGTAGTGATAACCAGTTTCCGGATAACGCTTCCGACGATGCTGCTTTTTGCCGCTCATCTCTTCCGGCAACGTTTTTCTTGTCCACTGTGCCGGAAGAACGTCCGTCTGCTGAAGCCCCAGCGTCAGCATTCTGCCCTCTTGCCCACTGGGGAGGGTTGTTCCAGTCACGGATTTTTTCATAGCCACGCAGAATGGCGACGGCATGGGCATAGCAAAAAAGGTCAAATGCTTCGTTATTCCCTTTTCCTGGCTTGCGCCATTTCCCGTCAGCACCGCGTTCCTCATAGGTCAACTCTTCATAAAACCACTCCCCGAGCCAGTCAGGAAAATGAATGTAGCCCGGTCCGGGCATTTCACGTTGCAGGTTATTGCTTAGTTGATCTTTCAGCAGGTCTGTCTGCAGGAGATATACCGGCACCTTTCCCTGAGCATCCGCACGGCGATCGCTTCGCCCGGTATTATCCGGGTGTGTGATGGTGATAATTTTCTGGCGTTTCGTGCTGTCTCCCTTTACCAGAAAAACCCGTCGCCCCAGTCCATCCTGACGACATTTTCGCCAGAATTTATAGGCGTTATCCGTCACCCCGTCCTCACCACCACTGTCCACCGCCATTGCCAGTACAGGCATTCTGCGGGCCGGATCGAACTGGAGCGGATACGTTTTCTCCAGTACATCGGTGACCAGCAACTGCCAGTCTTCAGGGTAAGCTCCGGGATGCACAGGTAATGCTTCGCCATTTTCATCGCAACGCAATGACTGTCGGATGTTATAACGGTCCACCAGCCAGCGTTCGCCGTCCTCGCCATAGCCAATAATCTGCACCACAAACCGTCGGTTCTTCCCGCCCTGCACGTCCACAGCCGCAATAAGAAAACGCACTTTCGGCGGTACCAGGCGCTTACCGTAATCCTCAGCCCGCTGCATCAGAACATCTGCACTGCGCAACTCCATGGCGGAACGAGGCAAATAAGGCAATCCCCAGTCGGTGTTAATCACCGCCTTCAGTGTTTCCTCACTGCCTGTGGCTTCATATTCCTGCTCAGCAGTCAGTAGTTTGTAAACCAGTTGCGCCCAGGTCTGATAGGCTGCAGCGGGGCCTTCCATCCAGAAGCTGGCTATCCTTGAATGACGTGGCGTTCCGGTAACATTCCCTTCTCTGTCAATCTGCTCACCTTCACGCAACCAGACGCCGCGACCATTCAGTTCACGCTTCATATCTGCAGTGATTTGACTGCCACAATGCGGACACAATATATGAGCCGCTTCACTGGCTTTTACAGGATCAGGATTGTCACGATATCCCGTCATAGCCTCCATCGATGGCTGGAAATAATCACCGCAATCCGGACAGGGCCAGTACCAGCGACGACGATCGCCACGGTTATACAGAGAAAGGATCCCCGTGGTGGGCGGGGCTTCATGCGGTGACGTTCTGCGCCATTTGCTGTTTGTGATTTCACGCCCGGGAGAACTCTCCACCAGCGTCATACCAGCTGACATAAATGTGGTGGTACGTTTTGAAGCCAGGGAGAAACCATCACCTTCGCCATCGATATCTTCAGGAAATCGGTCGTAATCAGTCAGCGCCACACATTTAAAATCAGAGGATGACATGACATTGATGGAGGGCCAGCCGATTTTCAGAAAGCTGCCTGACAGAAAATATTTGTCATGAACGTTGTTATCGTTACGGCGTGGGCTGAGGCGTTTTCTGACCTCCGGGCTGCAACGAAATGTTCTTGCCAGGCGCTTTTTGGAGTGCTCCTGCGCCTTATCCTGCGTCATCTGCACCAGCAAAAAGTCTGACGGATCGCAAACAATGTTATAAACCACCCAGCCATCAATCAGGCCGTTAGTCTTGCCCGTACGGGCAGGGCCAACAAAAACAACCGCATCAAACTCACGGGACGACAGACAGTTCATGGGTTCAATCACATACGGTGCAACCAGCGGATCCCACGGAACAGAGTTGCCACCAGATGTAGGGACTCGCATAAATTTTTGTACCGCTTCGGCAACAGGCATCCTGCGCGGCGCTTTAATTAACTGGCCCGTATCCAGTTTCAACGATCTGGCGGTCGCCTGCACAGGCATTATTCGTCCTCCTGATTTTCCTCCTCTGTATCTTCCTGTTTGCTGTCATCTGCCACCCGCCGCGCAATTTCGTCACGCAAATCATCAATAATGCTTTGCACCCGCATGACAGCCGAAGGCTCGAGAGCGCAATCGCGTTCAAGAATATCGGGGAGAGTTTCCAGAACCTGCACCATAGCCTTTGCCATTTCAGCAAATTCACGGGCGACATCAGACGCAGGGATCAGTTCTCCGACCTCCTGTTCAAATTTCAGACGTTCCCGTTCTGACTGATACCAGGCTTTTCGGTCATGGGGATCCATTTCCCCTTCAGCGACAGGCGGTGGCAACTTCATTAGCTCTGCCAGAATATCAGTAAGTTTATACAGCTTGAGGTTACTCTCATGCCCACCCGCTGTTCGGACATTTTTGATTCTTGATGCGACAGTCTGTCGGTGCACACCCGACAGCGCAGCTAACTGGCTGACATTAAGAACAAGGTGTTTCAATTCCTTATCCACTTACCCCTCCAGTGATGAACAAAAAACAAACATTTTCGACACCAGCTATTTTTTAACCTTTCATTATCAATAAATTACAGTGGTGGTGATGAACGATGAAAATGCAAAAATTTGGCGATTTCTGCGCATCCGTATCCCCCCGGTGTTCTAAATTCCAGGAAGGACCCGTGAAAATGGGAGCAATTATCATTTGCACACACTCCAACACCTGCATTATCGCAGCCCCTCGCTGAAGAACTGCTGTAATGCCAGTTACTCAGTAACGACTGCGCCTTCCGGTAATTTCATGCAGGCAAATACCGGACAACCAGGATGACGATC
>NZ_AEJZ01000167.1:0-5747 GCF_000208525.1 Escherichia sp. TW14182 | reverse complement strand
CATCCGGCATGAACAAAGCGCACTTTGTCAACAATCTGCATACCCGGTGGTGCTGTGCCTCTGCGCACAGCGCCATCCGGCAGCAATACTTCATTCCCTGTCCGGCACGGGCGGGAATTGATTGGTGAGCAATACAGACACGCAGTTCCAGGCTGCGGGTCACTATAGAGAATCCGGGTTATGTTGCAGTTTATTCTCCGACGTTTGGGACTCGTCATCCCCACGTTTATCGGTATTACCCTTCTCACCTTTGCCTTTGTTCACATGATCCCCGGCGATCCGGTGATGATCATGGCGGGCGAACGTGGGATCTCCCCAGAGCGCCATGCGCAATTGCTGGCAGAACTCGGCTTAGATAAGCCGATGTGGCAGCAGTATCTCCATTACATTTGGGGCGTTATGCACGGCGATCTAGGCATTTCGATGAAAAGCCGCATCCCGGTTTGGGAAGAGTTCGTGCCACGCTTCCAGGCTACGCTGGAACTTGGTGTTTGCGCGATGATTTTTGCGACTGCGGTCGGTATTCCGGTTGGTGTACTGGCTGCGGTTAAACGCGGTTCCATTTTCGATCACACGGCGGTTGGTCTGGCGCTGACCGGCTACTCGATGCCAATCTTCTGGTGGGGCATGATGTTGATCATGCTGGTTTCAGTGCACTGGAACCTGACGCCTGTCTCCGGTCGCGTGAGCGACATGGTGTTTCTCGATGATTCCAATCCGTTAACCGGTTTTATGCTGATCGACACCGCCATCTGGGGGGAAGACGGTAACTTTATCGATGCCGTCGCCCATATGCTCCTGCCCGCTATTGTGCTGGGTACTATCCCGCTGGCGGTCATTGTGCGTATGACGCGCTCCTCGATGCTGGAAGTGCTGGGTGAAGATTATATCCGCACCGCGCGAGCCAAAGGGCTGACCCGCCTTAGAGTGATTATCGTCCATGCGCTGCGTAACGCGATGCTGCCGGTGGTAACCGTTATCGGCCTGCAGGTGGGGACGCTGCTGGCGGGGGCGATTCTGACCGAAACCATCTTCTCGTGGCCCGGTCTTGGGCGCTGGTTGATTGACGCGCTGCAACGCCGCGATTATCCGGTGGTGCAGGGCGGCGTATTGCTGGTGGCGACGATGATTATCCTCGTCAACCTGCTGGTCGATCTGCTGTACGGCGTGGTGAACCCGCGTATTCGTCATAAGAAGTAAGGGAACATCATGTCACAGGTTACTGAAAATAAAGTGATTACTGCACCGGTGCCGATGACCCCGTTACAGGAGTTCTGGCACTATTTTAAACGCAACAAAGGCGCGGTTGTCGGGCTGGTTTACGTCGTCATCGTGCTGTTTATCGCGATCTTTGCCAACTGGATTGCACCCTATAACCCGGCGGAACAGTTCCGCGATGCACTGCTCGCCCCGCCAGCGTGGCAGGAAGGCGGCAGCATGGCGCACTTGCTGGGCACCGATGATGTTGGTCGCGATGTGATGTCGCGCCTGATGTACGGCGCACGCTTGTCGCTGCTGGTCGGTTGTCTGGTGGTGGTGTTATCGCTGATTATGGGCGTAATTCTCGGCCTGATCGCCGGTTACTTTGGCGGCCTGGTCGATAACATCATCATGCGCGTGGTCGATATCATGCTGGCGCTGCCAAGCCTGTTGCTGGCGCTGGTGCTGGTGGCTATCTTCGGCCCGTCGATTGGTAACGCCGCGCTGGCGCTGACCTTCGTTGCCTTGCCGCACTATGTCCGCTTAACCCGCGCCGCCGTGCTGGTGGAGGTGAATCGCGATTACGTTACCGCTTCTCGCGTAGCGGGAGCCGGGGCGCTGCGCCAGATGTTTATCAATATTCTTCCCAACTGCCTTGCGCCGCTGATTGTTCAGGCGTCGCTCGGTTTCTCTAACGCCATTCTCGATATGGCTGCTCTTGGTTTCCTCGGTATGGGGGCGCAGCCGCCAACGCCGGAGTGGGGCACCATGCTCTCCGATGTGTTGCAGTTCGCGCAAAGCGCCTGGTGGGTCGTGACCTTCCCTGGTCTGGCGATCCTGCTGACGGTGCTGGCATTTAACCTGATGGGTGACGGTCTGCGTGACGCGCTCGATCCCAAACTGAAGCAGTAAGAGGTTCGAGATGGCGTTATTAAATGTAGATAAATTATCGGTGCATTTCGGCGACGAAAGCGCACCATTCCGCGCCGTAGACCGCATCAGCTACAGCGTGAAACAGGGCGAAGTGGTCGGGATTGTGGGTGAATCCGGTTCGGGTAAATCGGTCAGTTCACTGGCGATTATGGGGCTGATTGATTATCCGGGTCGCGTGATGGCGGAAAAGCTGGAATTTAACGGCCAGGATTTGCAGCGTATCTCGGAAAAAGAGCGCCGCAATCTGGTGGGTGCCGAAGTAGCGATGATCTTCCAGGACCCGATGACCAGTCTCAACCCGTGCTACACCGTGGGTTTCCAGATTATGGAAGCGATTAAGGTGCATCAGGGCGGTAACAAAAGTACCCGCCGTCAGCGGGCGATTGACCTGTTGAATCAGGTCGGTATTCCCGATCCGGCATCGCGTCTGGATGTTTACCCGCATCAGCTTTCCGGCGGAATGAGCCAGCGCGTGATGATCGCCATGGCGATTGCCTGTCGGCCAAAACTGCTGATTGCCGATGAACCGACCACCGCGCTGGACGTGACCATTCAGGCGCAAATCATCGAACTGCTGCTGGAGTTGCAGCAGAAAGAGAATATGGCGCTGGTGTTGATCACCCATGACCTGGCGCTGGTGGCGGAAGCGGCGCATAAAATCATCGTGATGTATGCAGGCCAGGTGGTGGAAACGGGCGATGCTCACGCCATCTTCCGTGCGCCGCGTCATCCGTATACTCAGGCATTGCTACGCGCGCTGCCGGAATTTGCTCAGGACAAAGAACGTCTGGCGTCGTTGCCTGGTGTCGTTCCCGGCAAGTACGACCGCCCGAACGGCTGCCTGCTTAACCCGCGCTGTCCCTATGCCACTGACAGATGCCGCGCTGAAGAACCGGCGCTGAATATGCTCGCTGACGGGCGTCAGTCCAAATGCCATTACCCACTTGATGATGCCGGGAGGCCCACACTATGAGTACGCAAGAGGCCACCTCGCAACAACCGCTGTTGCAGGCTATCGACCTGAAAAAACATTATCCGGTGAAGAAAGGTATGTTCGCACCGGAACGTCTGGTGAAGGCGCTGGATGGTGTTTCGTTTAACCTTGAACGTGGCAAAACGCTGGCAGTAGTGGGCGAATCTGGCTGCGGTAAATCGACCCTCGGTCGGTTGCTGACGATGATTGAAACGCCCACCGGCGGCGAGCTGTATTACCAGGGGCAGGATCTGCTTAAGCACGATCCGCAGGCGCAGAAGCTGCGTCGGCAGAAAATCCAGATTGTCTTCCAGAACCCTTACGGTTCGCTGAATCCGCGTAAAAAAGTTGGGCAAATTCTCGAAGAGCCGCTGCTGATCAACACCAGCTTAAGCAAAGAACAGCGTCGGGAAAAAGCCCTGTCGATGATGGCGAAAGTCGGCCTGAAAACCGAGCACTACGACCGCTATCCGCACATGTTTTCCGGCGGTCAGCGTCAGCGTATCGCCATTGCACGTGGTCTGATGCTCGACCCGGACGTGGTGATTGCCGATGAACCGGTTTCCGCGCTGGACGTCTCGGTGCGTGCGCAGGTGCTCAACCTGATGATGGATTTGCAGCAGGAACTGGGGCTTTCTTATGTCTTCATCTCCCACGACCTGTCGGTGGTGGAGCACATTGCCGATGAAGTGATGGTGATGTACCTGGGCCGCTGCGTGGAGAAGGGAACGAAGGAACAAATCTTTAATAACCCGCGCCATCCGTATACTCAGGCACTGCTCTCTGCGACGCCGCGCCTGAACCCGGACGATCGCCGCGAGCGCATTAAGCTTACCGGTGAACTGCCAAGCCCACTCAATCCACCGCCGGGCTGCGCCTTTAATGCTCGTTGTCGTCGACGCTTCGGCCCCTGCACCCAGTTGCAGCCGCAGCTAAAAGACTACGGCGGTCAACTGGTCGCTTGTTTTGCTGTTGATCAGGATGAAAATCCGCAGCGTTAACTCACAAAACCGGGGCCATGCGCTCCGGTTTACTCAATCAACTTCAACAGTGGCGACAAGCACAGCAAAATGCCGTACAGCAGAATCAGCCAGACTTTTAACCCGCGAAGATTTTCCAGTTGTGCGACTTTATAGATCAGGAAAAACGGAATGAGGCACGACACAATGCCATATAACGGGCTTCCCAACTGAAAGAACACCAGCACCGATACGCGAAACGAAACCCAAATCGTCAACGTAATGACGATAAAAGCGCAAATTGCCAGAGTCAGTATGCGTGAGTTAATTTTTCGGGTATCAATAATTCGGCTTAACAGATTGAGAATAATGCCTTTAATGGCCTCGTGGAAACCGAGATAAATGCCAAAAAATGCGGTCAGTACAGCAAAGATATTCAACACCGTAGAGGTGATATGAATGATATGCCCAGGGATCACCTGTGCCGCCAGTGCCAGTGCCGAGATATTTTGCTCAAAGGCAGAAACGGCTTCTTCATGGCTAATCGAAAAGGTAAACGAAAAGGCAAAAAACAGGATCACCGCGATGAGCGTGATATAGCTAATCCGATGGGTGCGCAGCGCGAGTCGTGTTGCCAGCACTTTATTTGCTTCTCGTTTGCGGTAGGCAATATTCATCGGGTTAAGCACCTGAATAAATACTGCAGAAAAGAAGCAAAAAGGGATAGTAAGCAGGACGTCGCGAAAGAAGACGGAGGCTTGTGGGAACGCGGTTATATTGGCGAAATTCCAGTGCGGGATCATCGCAAAACCGAACACCACAATAATGCCCACTTTGACCACCACCATCGGGCCGGAAATTTTAAACAATAATCTTTCCCCACCTGACGCGATAGCTACCAGTACGGCGAAAATAGCCACTTTATAAAGTAGGGATTGTGAAAGATCGGCATCGGTCAAACCGAAGGTTTTCAGGTATGAGGCGCTGTCGAAAACCACGGAGAGGGAATAGATAAAAATTCCGTGGATAATCATCAAAAAGTAGATAACGCCGAGAAATATTCCCCAGTTCTTCCCCAGGTAATGACTGATAATATCGGTGTAGTCATTACAGGATTCACTTTCAGATAGTGTTTTTAAATAAATATCCTGCACTACCCAGGTTGCTGGATAAGCAATAATGGCGGCGGTGATAAATACCCAAATTCCCTTCAGCCCAATTTGTACTGGCATCAGCACCGTTCCGGCACCAATTGCCATTCCTATGCATAATAAAACCCAGCCGAAGTCGTATCGCGTAAATGGTAATTTCTGATCGCGTAGTTGTAATGTGTTGTCCTGCATAAAGTCCTGTCCAGAAAGAAGTCAGCCCCGCAAAGATGGTTATCCCCCGTTTCTCTTGCGCAACAGGCGGAGAAGTCGAATACGCAGTGTGCTAAGAATGAGGCAACAGATTCACCGGGGAGAATCGCGAGGAGGCGCAATTCTACAAAATTGCGCATTTCACTACCAGTCTGGTGTCAGAGCGCGGGTAATGCGTACAGTGAAAATTCTGCAAATATGAAAATAAGCTGGAATGTATCGCGCAAAGTGAAAAACAGGCAGATGCCAGGGGCAGAAAGCGTCAGTAGAATCAGCCGCAAGCCAGGGGGTTCCGGTGAGGCGCAATGTTGCGGGGGCTTT
>NZ_AEJZ01000168.1:0-28442 GCF_000208525.1 Escherichia sp. TW14182 | reverse complement strand
GTAGGTCGGATAAGGCGTTCACGCCGCATCTGACATTAATGGCACATTTGTTACACCGTGCGCATCTTATCCGGCGCTTACTCGCCCTTTTTCGCCGCCTGAATATACAGCATCTCCAGCGCCAGCGTCGCTGCTGCCAGAGCGGTGATTTCCGACTGATCGTATGCCGGAGCCACTTCCACAACGTCCATCCCAACAATGTTGAGATCTTTCAGGCCGCGTACCAGTTTAATGGCGCGATCGGAGGTCAGGCCGCCAATCACTGGCGTACCGGTTCCTGGCGCGAATGCCGGATCAAGACAGTCGATATCAAAAGTCAGATAAACCGGCATATCACCCACAATCTGTTTCACCTGGGCGATAACATCATCCACGCTGCGATCGTTCACCTGGCAGGCGTCCAGCACGGTAAAGCCGTTGTCTTTATCAAACTCGGTACGAATACCAATCTGCACGGAATGATTCGGGTCAATCAGACCTTCTTTTGGCGCGGTATAGAACATCGTGCCGTGGTCAAATTCACAACCGTTCGCATAGGTATCGGTGTGGGCGTCAAAGTGCACCAGCGCCATTTTGCCGAAATGCTTTGCATGGGCGCGCAGCAGCGGCAGCGTAACAAAGTGGTCACCACCGAAGGAGAGCATACGCTTACCGGCAGCCAGCAGTTTCTCTGCGTGCGCCTGCAATTTCTCGCTCATCTCACGAGCATCGCCGAAGGCATATACCAGATCGCCGCAGTCCACGACGTTCAGGCGCTCGCGCATGTCGAAATTCCACGGGAAACGGTTATGTTCCCAGGCCAGGTTAGTTGATACCTGACGGATAGCCGCCGGACCGTGACGACCACCCGCACGACCAGAAGTGGCCATATCGAACGGTACGCCGGTAATCACCCAGTCAGCATCGCTGTCATACGGCTGGAAGTTCATCGGCAGGCGTAAAAAACCAAAGGCGTTGGAAACCAGTGAGTTATCGTATTGATGCCCTAAGGTGCTCATGGATGGACTCCTCTTACAAAGTCGATATAAAAAAACCCTTCCGCGTCGTTAGGCCCGACGAGGAAGGGTTGGATTTGCGAAACACAAGTTTGCGCTAATTATCGCCTTAAATGGGCGAGGCATCAAGCGAGGTTGCTATTTACGACACGGTGGCGGCGCATAGCCATTGTTGTCTGCCGGAAAGGCTTGTCCAGAGCACGGCGGCAGCGCGTTTTTCGCCGGGCCTTGCAATTCAAAGGCGGCAAAGCCGATCACCCCGGTATTACGCACATCGCCTTGCGCCGAATTGGCGGCGTAGGAATCTGCAACATTGGCGAACTGAAAAGCCGCTTCGGTATGTTTATCTTTGCGGAATCCTTTAATCGCTAACGAATCACCGGCATTCACAATATAGCCATTGTTATTCAACGAACCTTGTTTACCATTCAGAACATCCAGGCCATCAACCGTAGCAACGATCTCGTAATTGGTGTTCCGGCTGTAGTTACGGACATATAATTGATAATTCATCCCCACTCTGGCATGAACAATATATCGCGGTTCATTATTTGATGAATCATAAACTCGCGTAATAGGTAGAGAATTAAAATTCGCATCACGAATAGCATATTCCAGTTCGTTAATACGAATGCTATAAACACGGTCGTAGCCGGAAGGAATATTTGTCGAATAATTAATAACGATCATCTCTGCCGGATCGCGCCAGGCGCGTTCAGCAGATACGCCCTGAACCGTTGAATGCACATCCCCACCCCAGGCGGTGCCGACATTGCCCGATGCACTGCTATTATACTGCGCATTACTTGAGCAACCAGCCAACAACACGACTAATGCCACCAACGCGCTACGTACTTTCCATTTTTTCATTACCGTTCCCTCTATTTAATTAATACAGCGATTGTAGGGTGATTATTTAATAAGAAAAGCAGTCAAATTATTTTTAAGAATATATAAAAAGAAAGCGGGCCGATTTACGTAAATAAATCGACCCGCCAGCGGAATAATCTTAATTATTCATCTTCAAGATAGGTATATCCGTACAACCCTGCCTCGAACTCTTCCAGGAACTGTTGTTGCAGCTCAGCATCCAGATCGGTTTTCTTCACTTGATCACGGAACTGGGTTAACAGCGTTTTCGGATCGAGCTGTACATATTGCAACATGTCCGCAACGGTATCGCCTTCATCAGACAGCTCCACTTCTACGCTGCCGTCAGGGAAGACGAACACATCAACCGCTTCGGTATCACCGAACAGGTTGTGCATGTTGCCGAGGATCTCCTGATAGGCACCGACCATAAAGAAACCGAGCATCGGCGGATTCTCTGGATCGTACTCCGGCATTGGCATTGTCGTGGCAATACCGTCACCATCAATATAGTGGTCGATAGCACCGTCAGAGTCACAGGTGATATCCAGCAGCACAGCGCGACGTTCCGGCACTTGATCCAGCCCTTCCAGCGGCAGAACCGGGAACAACTGGTCGATCCCCCATGCGTCCGGCATTGACTGGAACAGCGAGAAGTTGACGTACATTTTGTCCGCCATACGTTCCTGCAGTTCGTCGATTATCGGACGATGAGCGCGATTTTGCGGATCCAGCTGCTTCTGCACTTCATGGCACATGCTCAGATAGAGCTGTTCAGCCCATGCACGTTCTTGCAGATTGTAAGTGCCCGAAGAGTATCCGATATGAATATCGTGCAGATCCATCTGGCTGTCATGCAGCCACTCACGCAGAGAACGGCGAGTCCCCGGTTCGTGCATTTCCTGCCAGGTTTCCCACATGCTTTGCAGTGCGCGCGGCGCATCTTCTGCGGGCGCGGTCGGCACCGTGTATTCGTTACGTTCCACGCCGATGATATTAGACACCAGCACGGTATGGTGCGCAGTCACCGCACGACCCGATTCGGTGATTACCGTCGGATGCGGCAGGCCATTTTCTTCACAGGCATCGCCAATCGCCCAGATGATGTTGTTGGCGTATTCATTGAGGCCATAGTTCACCGAACAATCGGACTGTGAACGAGTGCCTTCATAATCCACGCCCAGGCCACCGCCGACGTCAAAGCACTGAATATTGACGCCGAGCTTGTGTAGCTCAACATAGAAGCGTGCAGATTCCCGAACGCCGGTAGCGATATCGCGAATATTCGCCATCTGCGAACCGAGGTGGAAGTGCAGCAGTTGCAGGCTGTCGAGACGTCCGGCTTCACGCAGCGTTTCAACCAGTTGCAGTACCTGGGTTGCCGCCAGACCGAACTTCGATTTTTCCCCGCCGGAAGACTGCCATTTGCCAGAACCTTGTGAGGCCAGACGCGCGCGCACACCCAGACGCGGAACAACGTTCAGGCGTTCAGCTTCATCCAGCACAATGGCGATTTCTGACATTTTCTCAATAACCAGATAGACCTTATGGCCCATTTTCTCGCCAATCAGCGCCAGGCGGATATATTCGCGGTCTTTATAACCGTTACAGACGATAACGCTACGGGTCATGCCTGCATGAGCCAGCACCGCCATCAACTCGGCTTTTGAACCTGCTTCCAATCCCAACGGCTCACCTGAATGAATCAGGGATTCAATCACGCGACGATGCTGGTTAACTTTAATCGGATAAACGAGGAAGTAGTCACCGTTATAACCGTAGGATTCCCGCGCACGTTTAAACGCGGCGTTAATGGAACGCAAACGGTGCTGGAGGATCTGCGGGAAGCAGAACAGTGCTGGCAGGCGCTGCCCTTGCGCTTCGCGGGTTTTCACCAACTGCGCGAGATCGACGCGAGCTTCCGGGACGTCCGGGTCCGGGCACACGCTGATGTGACCCAGCTCGTTAACGTCATAGTAGTTATTGCCCCACCAGGCAATATTGTAAGTACGCAGCATCTTGCTGGCTTCCTGGGAGCTCATTGCAACCTCCTGCATGGAGCGTAGTACACCGTGTTCGCCCGCTGACGAAGGCAAACTCATAGACATGTCGTCAGACATAGCGAACCTCAAATTATTTTATTAAGTGTAAAACAGTTAACCACTATCGCAGCCTGAAACTGCGATAACAACCCATAAGCACACGGATTTTCCAGCAGCGTATGCTGACGCTCCGACTGCGCAACCGGTTTCTTTTTCATAACATTATTAAACACATAACCGAACGTAAGTGTGACAGTTCGGCGAAACCACGAGAAAACTCTTGTTTTTTTACAAGAGCGCCCTTGTTCAGTCTTCAGTAACTGTTGCCAGCTCTTGAATCCTGAGAAGCGCCGAGATGGGTATAACATCGGCAGGTATGCAATGCAGAGATGCAGAATGCGGGGAACGAATCTACACCAGAACGGTGCGACAGATTAAGCAGCAGACAACGATTCATTATTTCGTATCACCTCCACGGCCGCCTGCGAAGACGAACCAACAAGCTAAAACACTGATTTCAACCCGGCTGGAAGTGGCAACACGAAAGAAACGTCGTGTGCTTTTTATTTAAGCCGCGCGCCGCGTTTTATACCCCACAATGGCAGAAAATTGCAAAAGATAAATGCGCAGAATGCCAGCATTGTCAGGAAAAATTTCCAGCTACGTTTTTAGCAGAATGAGACACGATTCAAAAAAAAGTGGAAATTGGGTGAAGAAGTGACCTAAAATAGCCGTCCAGATGTTAATCCATCCATACTGATTAACACTCAGACTGCCAGTGTTTTTAATCTGCAGAGTCGTGGTAGGATCCGCTACCACAGAAAATCCACACAACAGTTTGAGCTAACTAAATTCTCTTTTGGTGATATTAAATATGGCAAAACACCTTTTTACGTCCGAGTCCGTCTCTGAAGGGCATCCTGACAAAATTGCTGACCAAATCTCTGATGCCGTTTTAGACGCGATCCTCGAACAGGACCCGAAAGCACGCGTTGCTTGCGAAACCTACGTAAAAACCGGCATGGTCTTAGTTGGCGGTGAAATCACCACCAGCGCCTGGGTAGACATCGAAGAGATCACCCGTAACACCGTTCGCGAAATTGGCTATGTGCATTCCGACATGGGCTTTGACGCTAACTCCTGTGCGGTTCTGAGCGCCATCGGCAAACAGTCTCCTGACATCAACCAGGGCGTTGACCGTGCCGATCCGCTGGAACAGGGCGCGGGTGACCAGGGTCTGATGTTTGGCTACGCGACCAATGAAACCGACGTGCTGATGCCAGCACCAATCACCTATGCACACCGTTTGGTACAGCGTCAGGCTGAAGTGCGTAAAAACGGCACTCTGCCGTGGCTGCGCCCGGACGCGAAAAGCCAGGTGACTTTCCAGTATGACGACGGCAAAATCGTCGGCATCGATGCTGTAGTGCTTTCCACCCAGCATTCTGAAGAGATCGACCAGAAATCCCTGCAAGAAGCGGTGATGGAAGAGATCATCAAGCCCATTCTGCCCGCTGAATGGCTGACTTCCGCAACCAAATTCTTCATCAACCCGACCGGACGTTTTGTTATCGGCGGCCCGATGGGTGACTGCGGTCTGACTGGTCGTAAAATCATCGTTGATACCTACGGCGGCATGGCTCGCCACGGTGGCGGTGCGTTCTCTGGTAAAGATCCATCAAAAGTGGACCGCTCCGCAGCCTACGCGGCACGTTACGTGGCGAAAAACATCGTTGCTGCAGGTCTGGCCGACCGTTGTGAAATTCAGGTTTCCTACGCGATCGGCGTGGCAGAACCGACCTCCATCATGGTCGAAACTTTCGGTACTGAGAAAGTACCTTCTGAACAGCTGACCCTGCTGGTACGTGAGTTCTTCGACCTGCGTCCATACGGTCTGATTCAGATGCTGGATCTGCTGCACCCGATCTACAAAGAAACCGCAGCATACGGTCACTTTGGTCGCGAACATTTCCCATGGGAAAAAACCGACAAAGCGCAACTGCTGCGCGATGCTGCCGGTCTGAAATAATATTTCAACACCAGTTTTCAAAGGCCAGCCTCGCGCTGGCCTTTTCTTTTCTAGAGAAAGCCTGATGCGCTACGCTTATCAGGCCTGCAACCATCGCTACATGTAGACTGGATAAGCCGTTCACGCCGCATCCGGCAAAAAGCCGCCTACACGATAGCAACATTCCGTTGCTGAACACGTTTACCCGCAAATTATCACCACTACTGAAACCGATTACACCCACCACACCAACAAAATATTTATACTATTTTCACTATATTATTCAGTTTTCACAGCTGTTACATTTCTTTTCAGTAAAGTCTTAATTGCAGATAACTGCGTTTAATCTATGATGATATAACTCAATTATTTTCATGTACTTAAATTATAATCACTATAAATGTTAGTGTAAGCGATTACACCAATGTGATTTGCCTCACATCTTTTTACGTCGTACTCACCTATCTTAATTCACAATAAAAAATAACATATTGGAGGGCATCATGCCTGACGCTAAAAAACAGGGGCGGTCAAACAAGGCAATGACGTTTTTTGTCTGCTTCCTTGCCGCTCTGGCGGGATTACTCTTTGGCCTGGATATCGGTGTAATTGCTGGCGCATTGCCGTTTATTGCAGATGAATTCCAGATAACCTCGCACACGCAAGAATGGGTCGTAAGCTCCATGATGTTTGGTGCGGCAGTCGGTGCGGTAGGCAGTGGCTGGCTCTCTTTTAAACTCGGGCGCAAAAAGAGCCTGATGATCGGCGCAATCCTGTTTGTTGCCGGTTCGCTGTTTTCTGCGGCTGCGCCGAACGTTGAAGTGCTGATTCTTTCCCGCGTTCTGCTGGGGCTGGCGGTGGGTGTTGCCTCTTATACCGCGCCGCTTTACCTCTCTGAAATTGCACCGGAAAAAATTCGCGGCAGTATGATTTCGATGTATCAGCTGATGATTACCATCGGCATCCTCGGTGCTTATCTTTCTGATACCGCCTTCAGCTACACCGGCGCATGGCGCTGGATGCTGGGTGTGATTATCATCCCGGCAATTTTGCTGCTGATTGGTGTCTTCTTCCTGCCAGACAGCCCACGTTGGTTTGCCGCCAAACGCCGTTTTGTTGATGCCGAACGCGTGCTGCTACGCCTGCGTGACACCAGCGCGGAAGCGAAACGTGAACTGGATGAAATCCGTGAAAGTTTGCAGGTTAAACAGAGTGGCTGGGCGCTGTTTAAAGAGAACAGCAACTTCCGCCGCGCGGTGTTCCTTGGCGTACTGTTGCAGGTGATGCAGCAGTTCACCGGCATGAACGTCATCATGTATTACGCGCCGAAAATCTTCGAACTGGCGGGTTATACTAACACCACAGAGCAAATGTGGGGGACAGTGATTGTCGGCCTGACCAACGTACTCGCCACCTTTATCGCAATCGGCCTTGTTGACCGCTGGGGACGTAAACCAACGCTGACGCTGGGTTTCCTCGTCATGGCTGCGGGCATGGGCGTGCTGGGTACAATGATGCATATCGGTATCCACTCTCCGTCGGCACAGTATTTCGCCATCGCCATGCTGCTGATGTTTATTGTCGGTTTTGCGATGAGCGCCGGTCCGCTGATTTGGGTACTGTGCTCCGAAATTCAGCCGCTGAAAGGCCGCGATTTTGGCATCACCTGCTCCACCGCCACCAACTGGATTGCCAACATGATCGTCGGCGCAACGTTCCTGACCATGCTCAACACGCTGGGCAACGCCAACACCTTCTGGGTGTATGCGGCTCTGAACGTGCTGTTTATCCTGCTGACGCTGTGGCTGGTGCCGGAAACCAAACACGTTTCGCTGGAACATATTGAACGTAATCTGATGAAAGGTCGTAAACTGCGCGAAATCGGCGCTCACGATTAATCTCCTCAGGCTTCCTCCCGTCGCGGAGGAAGCCGCCTCTTGCAGTCATCTTTTCTTCGCTTTATCCTCAGCCGCTATGAAAACTTCCCGTCTCCCTATCGCCATCCAACAGGCCGTTATGCGTCGCCTGCGGGAAAAACTCGCCCAGGCCAACCTGAAGCTGGGGCGTAATTACCCGGAGCCAAAAATTTCGTACACCCAGCGTGGTACATCCGCCGGAACAGCATGGCTGGACAGCTATGAAATTCGCCTCAATCCGGTGCTGCTGATGGAAAACAGCGAGGCTTTTATAGAAGAAGTGGTGCCGCACGAACTGGCGCATCTGTTGGTCTGGAAACACTTCGGTCGCGTGGCGCCGCATGGTAAAGAGTGGAAGTGGATGATGGAAAGCGTGCTGGGCGTTCCCGCCCGCCGCACGCATCAGTTTGAGCTACAATCCGTGCGCCGCAACACCTTCCCTTACCGCTGTAAATGCCAGGAGCATCAGCTTACCGTGCGCCGCCATAACCGCGTGGTGCGTGGAGAGGCCGTCTATCGCTGCGTTCACTGCGGTGAACAACTGGTTGCCCAATAACCAGTAGAACTATCAGGAATTTTACTGATCTGGCTGATTGCATACCAAAACAACTTTCGCTACGTTGCTCGCTCGTTTTAACACGGAGTAAGTGATGTACCGTAATTTGTCTGTGGCTGCGGTGGTACTGAGCGCAGCATTTTCCGGCCCTGCATTGGCCGAAGGCATCAATAGTTTTTCCCAGGCGAAAACAGCAGCGGTAAAAGTCTACGCTGATGTGCCGGGAACATTTTACTGCGGATGTAAAATCAACTGGCAGGGTAAAAAAGGCATCGTGGATCTGGAGTCGTGCGGATACCAGGTGCGCAAAAATGAAAACCGCGCCAGCCGCGTAGAGTGGGAACATGTGGTTCCTGCCTGGCAGTTCGGTCACCAGCGTCAGTGCTGGCAAGACGGTGGACGTAAAAACTGCGCCAAAGATCCGGTTTATCGCAAAATGGAAAGCGATATGCATAACCTTCAGCCCGCAATAGGCGAAGTGAACGGCGATCGCGGCAATTTTATGTATAGTCAGTGGAACGGCGGCGAAGGGCAGTACGGGCAGTGTGCCATGAAGGTGGATTTCAAAGAAAAAGTGGCTGAACCACCCGCTCATACGCGAGGCATCATTGCACGAACTTATTTCTACATGCGTGACCAGTACAACCTGACACTCTCACGCCAACAAACGCAGCTTTTTAACGCCTGGAACAAGATGTATCCGGTGACCGACTGGGAGTGCGAGCGCGACGAACGTATTGCGAAGATGCAAGGCAATCATAACCCGTATGTGCAACGCGCTTGCCAGGCGCGAAAGAGCTAACCTACACTAGCGGGATTCTTTTTGTTAACCCCTACCCCACGCGGACAACCGCGTGGGGAGACGACGCGGATTTTTAACCATGCGTATCCCCCGCATTTATCATCCAGAACCACTTATCAGCAACTCTCACATCGCGCTTTGCGAAGATGCCGCCAACCATATCGGACGTGTGCTGCGTATGGGACCTGGACAGGCGTTGCAATTGTTTGACGGCAGCAACCAGGTCTTTGACGCAGAAATTACCAGCGCCAGCAAAAAAAGTGTCGAAGTAAAAGTGCTGGAAGGTCAGCTCGACGATCGTGAATCCCCGTTGCATATTCATCTCGGTCAGGTGATGTCGCGCGGTGAAAAAATGGAATTTACTATCCAGAAATCGATCGAACTTGGAGTAAGCCTCATTACGCCACTTTTTTCTGAACGCTGCGGCGTTAAACTGGATAGCGAACGTCTGAACAAGAAGCTCCAGCAGTGGCAGAAGATTGCAATTGCTGCCTGTGAGCAGTGTGGTCGTAACCGGGTGCCGGAAATCCGTCCAGCGATGGATCTGGAAGCCTGGTGTGCAGAGCAGGATGAAGGGCTGAAACTGAATCTTCACCCGCGCGCCAGTAACAGCATCAATACGTTGCCGTTACCGGTTGAACGCGTCCGCCTGCTGATTGGCCCGGAAGGCGGTTTATCGGCAGATGAAATTGCCATGACTGCCCGCTATCAATTTACTGATATCCTGTTGGGACCTCGCGTTTTGCGTACAGAGACAACTGCGCTCACCGCCATTACCGCGCTACAAGTACGATTTGGCGATTTGGGCTAACGGAGAAGAATAATGATCAAGCTCGGCATCGTGATGGACCCCATCGCAAACATCAACATCAAGAAAGATTCCAGTTTCGCTATGTTGCTGGAAGCACAACGTCGTGGTTACGAACTTCACTATATGGAGATGGCCGATCTCTATTTGATTAACGGTGAAGCCCGTGCTCATACGCGTACTCTGAGCGTTGAACAAAACTACGATAAATGGTTCGAGTTTACGGGGGAGCAAGATCTGCCACTGGCCGATCTCGACGTGATCCTAATGCGTAAAGATCCGCCGTTTGATACCGAGTTTATCTACGCCACTTACATTCTGGAACGTGCCGAAGAGAAAGGTACGCTGATTGTTAACAAGCCGCAGAGCCTGCGCGACTGTAACGAAAAACTGTTTACCGCCTGGTTCTCTGACTTAACACCGGAAACGCTGGTCACGCGCAATAAAGCACAGTTGAAGGCGTTCTGGGAAAAACACACCGACATTATCCTTAAGCCGCTGGACGGTATGGGCGGTGCGTCTATTTTCCGGGTGAAAGAAGGCGATCCGAACCTCGGCGTGATAGCCGAAACCCTGACTGAACACGGCACGCGCTACTGCATGGCGCAGAATTATCTGCCTGCCATTAAAGATGGCGACAAGCGCGTGCTGGTCGTCGATGGCGAGCCGGTGCCGTACTGTCTGGCACGTATTCCGCAGGGTGGCGAAACCCGAGGCAATCTGGCTGCCGGTGGTCGTGGCGAACCTCGTCCGCTAACTGAAAGTGACTGGAAAATCGCCCGCCAGGTCGGGCCGACGCTGAAAGAAAAAGGGCTTATCTTTGTTGGCCTGGATATTATCGGCGACCGTCTGACTGAAATTAACGTCACCAGCCCAACCTGTATTCGTGAGATTGAAGCAGAGTTTCCGGTCTCGATCACCGGAATGTTAATGGATGCCATAGAAGCACGTTTACAGCAGCAATAACCCAGTTTAACGAGAGGGATCTCGTTGAGACTCTGAGTGACAGCGCCCTTCTTTCCACGCATACTGGGCGCTGTTGCTTTTTTGAACCAGGAAACAGAACCTCTGACAATGAATTTACAGCATCACTTTCTTATTGCCATGCCTGCTCTCCAGGATCCGATTTTCCGTCGTTCCGTGATCTACATTTGCGAACATAATACCAATGGTGCAATGGGGATCATCGTCAACAAGCCGCTGGAAAATCTCAAAATTGAAGGGATTCTGGAAAAGCTGAAGATCACGCCGGAGCCGCGTGATGAATCAATCCGTCTGGATAAACCGGTTATGCTCGGTGGTCCGCTGGCTGAAGATCGCGGGTTTATTTTGCATACTCCGCCCTCTAATTTTGCTTCCAGTATTCGCATTTCAGACAACACGGTGATGACCACCTCCCGCGATGTACTTGAAACGCTCGGCACCGATAAACAACCGTCTGACGTATTGGTGGCGTTGGGTTACGCCTCCTGGGATAAAGGCCAGCTGGAACAAGAGATTCTCGACAACGCCTGGCTAACCGCCCCGGCAGATCTGAATATTCTGTTCAAAACGCCGATTGCCGACCGCTGGCGCGATGCGGCAAGACTGATTGGTGTTGATATTCTCACTATGCCTGGTGTGGCGGGGCACGCCTGATGAGCGGAACCTTACTCGCCTTTGATTTCGGCACTAAAAGCATTGGTGTGGCGGTAGGTCAACGTATTACCGGCACCGCTCGCCCTTTGCCTGCAATTAAAGCTCAGGACGGTACGCCGGACTGGAACATCATCGAACGTTTACTGAAAGAATGGCAGCCGGACGAAATCATCGTCGGTTTGCCGCTGAATATGGACGGCACCGAACAGCCATTAACCGCCAGGGCGCGTAAATTCGCCAACCGTATTCATGGTCGTTTCGGTATTGAAGTAAAGCTACATGACGAGCGTCTTAGCACCGTAGAAGCGCGTTCCGGGCTTTTTGAACAAGGTGGTTACCGGGCACTCAACAAAGGTAAAGTCGACTCTGCCTCTGCGGTTATCATTCTCGAAAGTTATTTCGAGCAGGGTTATTAAGGCGATTTATAAGCCTGGCGAATTGTCATTACCGTCATCTTGCCGGATGCGGCGTAAACGCCTTATCCAGCCTACATGTGGCAACGGCTGTAGGTCTGATAAGACGCGTTAGCGTCGCATCAGACGTTCATTGCCGGATGCTGAGTTTGTATGCCTGATAAGCGTAGCGAATCAGGCATATTTACGAAGCTAATCAACCAATTTCGCCTCACAAACGCCCTTCCCCCACCCGCTGCTGATAACTCTGCTGAAAAGTTAACATCCCCACTTGTTGCCCGGTTTGAATAACGTGTGGTAACTGGTGGGTTTTCCCTTCGCGAATCAAATTCCCCACCGCTGGCGTGTTAATCAATAATTCAAACAGCGCCACGCGCCCTTCCTGCTTATCCACTTCCAGCTTTTGTGACAACACCGCCCGTAAACTCCCCGCCAGTTGATTACGCACGGGATCTTTTTCCTGCGCCGGAAATGAATCCACCAGCCGCTCAACGGCCTGCGCCGCACCGCGCGTATGTAAGGTCGCCAGCACCAGATGTCCGGTTTCTGCCGCCGTCAGCGCCAGACGTATTGTCTCGCTGTCACGCAGCTCTCCGAGCAATATCACATCGGGATCTTCCCGCAATGCGGCACGCAATCCCGATGCGAACGTCATACAGTGCAAACCGATTTCTCGCTGCTGGATCAAACATCGCTGGCTGGCATAGAGATATTCAACAGGATCTTCCAGCGTCAGAATATGCGCATCGACATGTTGATTGAGATAGCCAACCATCGCCGCCAGCGTGGTAGATTTGCCGCTCCCCGTCGCTCCCGTCACCAGAATCAGGCCATTCTCGCTCTTAAGCAATTCCGGCAATACCGGTGGTGCGCCAAGCTGTTCGAGCTGTGGACGGTGCGAAGGTAACAACCGTAATGCCAGAGAAATACCTTGCCGTTGCGCGAACGCACTGCCGCGCAACCGCTGGTTTTCCGCCAGCGATACGGCAAAATCAAGCTGACCATTTTCAAGTAATATCGCCCTCTGCTCGTCATCCAGCCACTCCCGCAGTAGCTCTTCCACGTCCGGTGCGTTAAACGGTGCAGCTTCCATTCTGCCGCGAATGCGCCATCGTGCGGGCCAGGCGCTGCACAGGTGTAGATCCGAGACGTTATGCTTTACACTAAGGGCCACAATTTCTTCCATATTCATACTAAGATCCTCGGAAAATGAACGATATTGCGCATAACCTGGCACAGGTCCGGGACAAAATCTCAGCGGCTGCAACGCGTTGCGGCCGTTCTCCAGAAGAAATTACGCTGCTTGCAGTCAGTAAAACAAAACCTGCGAGCGCCATCGCAGAAGCCATTGATGCCGGGCAGCGTCAATTTGGTGAAAACTACGTTCAGGAAGGGGTAGATAAAATTCGCCACTTTCAGGAGCTGGGCGTAACAGGATTAGAATGGCATTTTATTGGTCCGCTACAGTCCAACAAAAGTCGCCTGGTGGCAGAGCATTTCGACTGGTGTCATACCATCGACCGTTTGCGTATCGCTACCCGCCTGAACGACCAGCGACCGGCAGAACTCCCCCCTCTTAACGTACTGATTCAAATTAATATTAGTGATGAAAACAGTAAGTCCGGGATTCAACTGGCAGAACTGGACGAACTGGCGGCTGCGGTTGCTGAACTACCGCGTCTACGCCTGCGCGGGCTGATGGCTATCCCGGCGCCTGAGTCAGAATATGTAAGGCAGTTTGAAGTTGCACGCCAAATGGCTGTAGCATTTGCCGGACTGAAAACGCGCTACCCGCATGTCGATACGCTCTCTCTGGGGATGTCGGACGATATGGAAGCCGCCATTGCGGCAGGTAGCACAATGGTTCGCATCGGCACAGCCATCTTTGGTGCGCGTGATTACTCTAAAAAATAAGGAATTAAAGGAACGCCATGAATACGTTGACTTTCCTGCTTTCAACGGTCATTGAGCTGTATACCATGGTGCTGTTATTACGCATCTGGATGCAGTGGGCTCATTGTGATTTTTATAACCCTTTCTCACAGTTTGTGGTGAAAGTGACACAGCCAATTATCGGGCCACTGCGCCGCGTTATTCCGGCAATGGGACCCATTGACAGTGCCTCGCTGCTGGTTGCCTATATTCTCAGTTTCATCAAAGCCATTGTGCTGTTTAAAGTGGTGACCTTCCTGCCAATCATCTGGATTGCCGGTTTATTAATTCTGCTGAAAACCATCGGCCTGCTGATTTTCTGGGTACTGCTGGTGATGGCGATTATGAGCTGGGTAAGCCAGGGTCGTAGCCCGATTGAATACGTGCTGATTCAGCTTGCCGATCCGCTGCTGCGTCCAATTCGCCGCCTGCTGCCGGCAATGGGTGGGATTGATTTCTCGCCGATGATCCTCGTTCTGCTGCTGTATGTCATCAATATGGGTGTCGCAGAAGTATTACAGGCGACAGGAAACATGCTGCTGCCGGGGCTGTGGATGGCGTTATGAGTGCCGTAACAGTTAACGATGACGGTCTGGTTTTGCGGCTTTATATTCAGCCAAAAGCCAGCCGTGATTCTATTGTCGGTTTACATGGCGACGAGGTAAAAGTCGCCATTACCGCGCCGCCGGTTGACGGCCAGGCCAACAGCCATCTGGTGAAATTTCTCGGTAAGCAATTCCGGGTAGCCAAAAGCCAGGTGGTGATAGAAAAAGGCGAACTTGGCCGCCACAAACAAATTAAAATCATTAATCCGCAACAAATCCCGCCAGAAATCGCGGCGTTAATTAATTAGGTATCCTATGCAAAAAGTTGTCCTCGCAACCGGCAATGCCGGTAAAGTGCGTGAGCTGGCGTCGCTGCTTAGCGACTTCGGTCTTGATATCGTGGCTCAAACGGAGCTTGGCGTTGATTCCGCCGAAGAAACCGGCCTGACCTTTATCGAAAACGCGATTCTGAAAGCGCGCCACGCGGCAAAAGCGACCGGTTTACCGGCGATTGCCGACGACTCCGGTCTGGCGGTAGATGCGCTGGGTGGCGCGCCAGGGATTTACTCCGCGCGTTATTCCGGTGAAGACGCGACCGATCAAAAGAATCTGCAAAAACTGCTGGAAACACTGAAAGACGTACCGGACGACCAACGTCAGGCTCGCTTCCACTGTGTGCTGGTGTATCTGCGTCACGCGGAAGATCCCACTCCGCTGGTATGTCACGGCAGCTGGCCGGGCGTGATTACCCGTGAACCTTCCGGTACTGGCGGCTTTGGTTATGATCCAATTTTCTTCGTGCCTTCCGAAGGCAAAACCGCTGCCGAACTGACCCGCGAAGAAAAGAGCGCCATTTCCCATCGTGGTCAGGCATTGAAACTTCTGCTGGACGCTTTACGTAATGGTTAAATTACCGCCGCTGAGTCTTTACATTCACATCCCGTGGTGCGTGCAGAAATGCCCGTACTGCGATTTCAACTCTCACGCGTTGAAAGGGGAAGTGCCGCACGACGATTATGTTCAGCATCTGCTTAGCGATCTGGACAACGATGTCGTTTACGCACAGAACCGTGAAGTAAAGACAATCTTTATTGGCGGTGGTACGCCGAGCCTGCTTTCCGGCTCGGCGATGCAAACGCTGCTGGACGGCGTGCGTGCGCGTTTGCCGCTGGCAGCGGATGCAGAAATTACCATGGAAGCGAACCCCGGTACGGTAGAAGCCGATCGCTTTGTTGATTATCAGCGTGCCGGTGTAAATCGTATCTCTATTGGGGTACAGAGTTTTAGCGAAGAAAAGCTGAAACGGCTGGGACGTATTCATGGCCCGCAAGAAGCGAAGCGTGCTGCAAAACTGGCAAGCGAGCTGGGGCTGCGTAGCTTTAACCTTGATTTAATGCATGGGCTGCCGGATCAATCGCTGGAAGAGGCGCTTGGCGATCTGCGCCAGGCTATTGAACTGAATCCGCCGCATCTTTCCTGGTATCAACTGACCATCGAACCTAATACGCTGTTTGGTTCACGCCCGCCGGTACTGCCGGACGACGACGCGCTGTGGGATATTTTCGAACAGGGGCATCAGTTATTAACCGCAGCGGGTTATCAGCAATATGAAACCTCCGCTTACGCCAAACCGGGTTATCAATGCCAGCACAATCTCAACTACTGGCGATTTGGTGACTATATTGGCATCGGCTGCGGTGCGCACGGCAAAGTCACCTTCCCGGACGGTCGCATTCTGCGTACCACCAAAACGCGACACCCGCGCGGCTTTATGCAGGGAAGGTATCTGGAAAGCCAGCGCGATGTGGAAGCCGCAGACAAGCCCTTTGAGTTCTTTATGAATCGCTTCCGTTTGCTGGAAGCCGCACCGCGCGTGGAGTTTAGCCAGTACACAGGTCTTTCTGAAGAGGTGATACGTCCACAGTTAGACGAGGCTATCGCTCAGGGTTATCTTACTGAGTGTGCGGATTACTGGCAGATAACGGAACATGGGAAGTTGTTTTTAAATTCGCTGCTGGAGCTTTTTCTGGCGGAGTAAACTTGTAGCCGGATGCGGCGTGAACGCAGCATCCGGCTACAGGTCATACGTCATCGCAATAATTACTTAATCACCCCATTACGTCGTAATTGTTCGGTATCTTTTTTCCAGCGATCGCTCGCCTGATTGATATCGTCAATCTTCATTAATATCGCGACTTTTTTACTGTTTATTTCTGAAACTTTCATCGTTAACGGATATTGCCCTTTCTCGAGCGTTATCCAGTCATCCTGCAATTTACGGCTAAGTTTTTGTGATTGCAGAAAGGTCTGTCGCCGCTGTTCGTTGATATCGAAATCCCGTTTCTGCTGAATCGGCACTTCATAACACTCTTCGCTTTGTTTATGACATGCCGCAATCGCCGGTTGATAAACCTCTTTGTCATATTTAACCGCGAACGCCTCGCTATCATTCTGTTTATTAAACTCATCACGCTGTTGGTGAATTTTTTTAAAGGCGTCTTCGCGGGTCATTTGCTTGCCGTTTGCATCTTTTCCCCAATATGCATCCGCTGCTTTCTGCGCCGCCGCCATTTGCTTATCAAGCTCTTTCACTTCCTTTTCCAGCGCAGGAATCGAGTTCTTCTGGGTATTCAACGCTGACTCAAGCTGACTAAAGCGATAATTGAAATCTTCGCTATTCACGATCAGATACTTATTATTCGTTTTGATATCGTCGACCACCCGCCCACGATCGCTGGCTGCCGCCTGAAAAGAGTAAAAGTTCACCGTCCAGCCAGACGCAGGTGTTCCTTTACTGGTTAACATCGCCGAAAATTTTACGGACTTATCTTTCGTCCAGGTCTTTTCCAGCAGTTGGTAGTCTGCCAGTTGACCAACCCAGGTATAGAGATCATCACAGGAAGAAACATCGCCTTCCGCTGACCAGGTAGCCTGATTACCTTTCGCATCAAGGTTTTTTAAACTGATGGCGTCAAGCTTGAGAATACCGTGATACTGCTTGTTGAATTGATCTTTTAAGACATTTTCAGTTGGCGGTTCGCCATCGGCCCAGCCATTACCAGACATCAACACAAACAGCGCCGTGCCGACAATCCATTGCTTTTTCACCAGAAAACCCTCGCGAGAAATAATTTATTCCAGTGATTATCATCATGGTAATAACAATTGGCAATGGATGTGAGTCTGAAGTGAAAAAGCCCCGGCACGATACCGGGGCGAGGCGATTAGTACTGATTGAAAATCTGCTGGATCTGCTGTGGATCTTTAGTTTGCGTCAGCGCCAGTTGCAGCAGAACGCGCGCTTTTTGCGGGTTCAGCGTGCCAGAGGCGACGAAACCGTATTTTGCATCATCCACTTCGGCATCCTGAGTGGTTGCGCCCGTCGGTACGCGGGAAGAACGCACTACCGCAGTGCCGTTTTTCGCAGCGGTCGCCAGGGTGTCGAACACGGTTTTATACAGATTGCCGTTACCCACACCGGCGCTAACGATACCGTCGTAGCCTGCATCTACCAGTGCTTTTACCGGAAGATCGGATGCGTTGGCGTAGTTATAAACGATGCCGACTTTCGGCAGTTCATTCAGCTTAGAGACATCGAACGGCGTGTCGCTGGTGTGCTTACGTGCCGGAGTACGCTGGTAGTCAATCTTACCGTTGTGAATGTAACCCAACGGACCGTAGTTAACAGATTTGAAGGTCGCTACATCGGTGGTATTAGTTTTGGTGACATCACGGCCATCAAGCACGGTGTCGTTCATCACCACCAGCACACCACGGTTGGCGGAGGCTTTATCGGCTGCGGTCACTACCGCGTTATACAGATTAAATGGGCCGTCTGCGCTCATGGACGTGGACGGGCGCATTGCACCTACCATCACCACTGGCTTGTCACATTTCACCGTCAGGTCGAGGAAGTAAGCGGTTTCTTCCATCGTGTCAGTACCGTGGGTAATAACGAAGCCGTCGGTTTTATCGCAGTCGGTGTTAATTTTTTTCGCCAGCGTCAGCCAGACATTATCATTCATATCCTGGGAGCCGATGTTAACTACCTGCTCGCCTTTAACGTTCGCAATGTCCTTCAGTTGCGGCACCGCATTGACCAGATTTTCTACGCCAACTTTACCCGCTGTGTAGTTAGATTTGGTTGCGGAGTCACCACCGCCGGCAATCGTCCCGCCGGTCGCTAAAATGGTGATATTCGGTAATGCTAATGCTGCACTACTAAAACCCATAACCAGTGCGGCAAGTGCCGTCTTTTTGAAAAACTCCATTTCATTCCTCCAGTTACGTGAACGCTACGTATTATCCCTTAGCTTTGTATGGGAAATTTGACGTTAAACAATTTACAACGTGAATGAATTTTGGAGATCTATAAAGTTAGAGGCAGGTAACAAAACGAAGAATTAAACGGCATAAAAAAGTATTATGCCGTCTTAAAATAGAGGATTATTTCAAATTCCCGACCAGGGCTTTGCGGCTATCTTCCAGTGTTACGACACGGCTACAGACATCTTTGCCAAACTGCTGGAAATCTTTTTCCTGCTTTTTCCACTCGGTTTGGATTGAGGATTGCAGCCCCCCCAGGCTTCCCAGCACGTTCTGTAATGGGTTACCGCCGCTTTTCAGCACCGCTTTCGCGCCCATTTCATTAATGCTGTCCTGCAAAATACCGCCCATTGCCTGATTCACTAACTGCTGGCCTTCGGCGCGAACCTGATCGATAGCTTTATAGTGGAACGTCAGGCCATCGCTGCGCGTTTCGATAATGCGGTTCATCTGTTCTTTAAGCTGCGCATCCAGTTTGGTCAGACGGCTGCGCATTTTGCTGCTTTCGCCCATCTCCTGAACGATAATTTTATCCAGCGCGATACGGGCTTTCTCGACGCGGCTTTTCGCGCCTTCATCAATCCACGGTAACGTACTGCGCAATTCTGCCTGATAATCCTTCGCCTGCTCGCGTTGGGCAGCGTTCAGAGAATATTGTTTGCCGTTGTACATCACGTTGCCGTCTGGCGTGATCACCAGATTGCCGTTTTCGCCCTTCACCTGCACGGTTTGCGGGCTGACAATCACATCGTCACGCGGCGTGACGCTGCACTGGTAGTCGGCGTGAGCGGTCATTGCCGTCACTGAAAGTGCTGCCGCCAGCAGCATTTTGCGCATCATAATCTTCCCTCAAGAACAAATCAGGCCAGCATTTGCTGGCCCAGATTGATAACAAAGTGCGCGTTGTCCATGCCGGATGCGGCGTAAACGCCTTATCCGGCCTACTCGATCGTGCATCTTTGTAGACCTGATAAACGTAGCGCATCAGGCAGTTTTGCATTTGTCATCGCCCGTATGTTTTCTTAGTCCCACCAAACGTCGAAAAGTTCGCTGGTGCGTACCTCATCCAGTTTGCGCTCTTCCAGCCACTTACGCACAATCGCCTGATGTTCTTCGGTGCATTTGCCGATTTCCTGCATACAGATCAGACCTTCCCAGGCCAGATAGCCGCTGCCGTCAAAGGCCAGTTTGTTCGGTTCGATAACCTCGTTAATAAAGTCATCAACGGTTTTATCAATTTGTTCTTCCGATGTACCTTCCGGGAATCGCCATGCCACCGAAAATCCTAATTCCTGGAATTCGTCGATGTGCATTTTTTTACGCAGACGACGGCTACGGTTCTTTGCCATTATTTCACCCTCTCGAACATTAAGTCCCATACTCCGTGACCAAGACGATGACCACGTTGTTCAAATTTCGTCACCGGACGTGATGCCGGGCGCGGTACGTAATCGTTGCTCTCTGACAGGTTTTTATAACCGTCAATGGAAGACATCACTTCAAGCATATGTTCCGCATAAGGTTCCCAGTCGGTCGCCATATGGAATACGCCCCCCAGTTTCAGTTTGCTTTTTACCAGCTCAGCAAACGGCACCTGAACGATACGGCGTTTATTATGGCGCGCTTTGTGCCACGGGTCAGGGAAAAAGAGCTGAACCATGCTCAATGAATTGTCAGGAATCATTTTATGCAGCACTTCGACTGCGTCATGGCACATCACACGCAGATTATCTAACCCTTCTTCATGCGCAGAAGCCAGACAAGCGCCAACGCCCGGCGAATGCACTTCAATGCCGAGGAAGTCCTGCTCCGGGCGCTCTTTAGCCATTGCCACCAGCGAAGCGCCCATGCCGAAACCAATCTCAAGCGTCACTGGCGCTTCACGGCCAAAAAGCGCAGGGAAATCCAGCATATCTTCGCTGAACTCAACGCCCATCACCGGCCAGTAGTTTTCCAGCGCATGTTCCTGGCCTTTGGTCAGTCGCCCCTGGCGGCGCACAAAACTACGGATACGGCGCAATGGGCGGCCGTTTTCATCAAATTCCGGTGAGATGACGTCGTTTTTCATAAAGATTTAGTCGCTTGTGAAAGTGTTCTGAAAACGGGCATTATCCAAAGTTAGTTGCCGGATGCAAGCATGATAAGGCCGTGGCTGCGGAAAGTTCCGGTTTACACCCTGCCGTCGCTGTGCTGCAATCTTGCCCCCAACAACAATGAATTCGGTGACCATGCAAGCGTCGCAATTTTCAGCCCTGGTTCTGGACTGGTACGATAAATACGGGCGAAAAACTCTGCCCTGGCAAATTGACAAGACGCCCTACAAAGTATGGCTCTCAGAAGTGATGTTGCAACAAACTCAGGTTGCGACCGTTATCCCCTATTTTGAACGCTTTATGGCGCGCTTCCCGACGGTGACCGATCTCGCCAACGCGCCGCTGGACGAAGTTCTCCACTTGTGGACCGGGCTTGGCTATTACGCCCGCGCGCGCAATCTGCATAAAGCGGCACAGCAAGTTGCCACCTTACACGACGGTAAATTCCCGGAAACCTTTGAGGAAGTCGCCGCGCTGCCGGGCGTCGGACGCTCCACCGCAGGCGCGATCCTCTCGCTTTCTCTGGGTAAGCACTTTCCGATTCTCGACGGTAACGTCAAACGCGTGTTAGCACGCTGCTATGCTGTAAGCGGCTGGCCAGGGAAAAAAGAGGTCGAAAATAAACTGTGGAGTTTAAGCGAGCAGGTTACGCCCGCCGTCGGCGTGGAGCGGTTTAATCAGGCGATGATGGATTTAGGCGCGATGATTTGTACGCGCTCGAAGCCGAAGTGTTCGCTCTGCCCGCTACAAAACGGGTGTATTGCCGCCGCCAACAATAGCTGGTCGCTTTATCCGGGCAAAAAACCGAAACAGACATTACCGGAGCGCACCGGCTACTTTTTGCTGTTACAGCACGAAGATGAAGTATTTCTGGCGCAGCGTCCGCCGAGCGGATTGTGGGGCGGTTTATACTGTTTCCCGCAGTTTGCCGACGAAGAAAGTTTGCGGCAGTGGCTGGCGCAACGGCAGATTGCTACTGATAGCCTGACGCAACTCACTGCGTTTCGGCATACCTTCAGCCATTTCCATTTAGATATTGTGCCTATGTGGCTTCCCGTGTCGTCATTCACCGGTTGCATGGATGAAGGCAATGCGCTCTGGTATAACTTAGCGCAACCGCCGTCAGTTGGTCTGGCGGCTCCCGTGGAGCGTTTGTTACAGCAGTTACGCACTGGCGCGCCGGTTTAGCGCGTGAGTCGATAAAGAGGATGATTTATGAGCAGAACGATTTTTTGTACTTTCCTGCAGCGTGAAGCAGAAGGTCAGGATTTTCAGCTATACCCCGGCGAACTGGGAAAACGCATCTACAACGAGATTTCCAAAGAAGCCTGGGCGCAGTGGCAGCACAAACAAACCATGCTGATTAACGAAAAGAAACTCAACATGATGAATGCCGAGCACCGCAAGCTGCTGGAGCAGGAGATGGTCAACTTCCTGTTCGAGGGTAAAGAGGTGCATATCGAGGGCTATACGCCGGAAGATAAAAAATAAAAACAGAGCCGGAGTACGCCTCCGGCAACTTGCATAAAAACAAACACAACACGCACCCGGAATGATGAAAAAATATCTCGCGCTGGCTTTGATTGCGCCGTTGCTCATCTCCTGTTCGACGACCAAAAAAGGCGATACCTATAATGAAGCCTGGGTCAAAGATACCAACGGTTTTGATATTCTGATGGGGCAATTTGCCCACAATATTGAGAACATCTGGGGATTCAAAGAGGTGGTGATCGCCGGTCCTAAGGACTACGTGAAATACACCGATCAATACCAGACCCGCAGCCACATCAACTTTGATGACGGTACGATCACTATCGAAACCATCGCCGGGACAGAACCTGCCGCACATCTGCGTCGGGCAATTATCAAAACGTTACTGATGGGGGATGATCCGAGTTCGGTCGATCTCTATTCCGACGTTGATGATATTACGATTTCGAAAGAACCTTTTCTTTACGGTCAGGTGGTGGACAACACCGGGCAGCCGATTCGCTGGGAAGGTCGCGCAAGCAACTTCGCGGATTATCTGCTGAAAAACCATCTGAAAAGCCGCAGCAACGGGCTGCGTATCATCTACAGCGTCACCATTAACATGGTGCCGAACCACCTTGATAAACGTGCGCACAAATATCTCGGCATGGTCCGCCAGGCGTCACGGAAATATGGCGTTGATGAGTCGCTGATTCTGGCGATTATGCAGACCGAATCTTCCTTTAACCCGTATGCGGTCAGCCGTTCCGATGCGCTGGGATTAATGCAGGTGGTACAACATACTGCCGGGAAAGATGTGTTCCGCTCGCAGGGGAAATCCGGCACGCCGAGCCGCAGTTTCTTGTTTGATCCTGCCAGCAATATTGATACCGGCACTGCGTATCTGGCGATGCTGAACAATGTTTATCTTGGCGGCATTGATAACCCAACGTCGCGGCGTTATGCCGTCATCACCGCTTATAACGGTGGTGCAGGCAGCGTGTTACGCGTTTTCTCTAACGATAAGATTCAAGCTGCTAATATTATTAATACCATGACCCCGGGCGATGTTTATCAGACGCTAACGACCCGCCATCCTTCTGCGGAATCTCGCCGCTATCTTTATAAAGTGAACACGGCGCAAAAATCTTACCGTCGCCGATAATTGCACTTATCGCCCCTTGACGATGTCCTGGGGCAAAAGTGTTATCCACATCACAATTATGTTTTGCAAAACGATATTATTTGCAATTATTTGCCACGGGTAACAAAAAAACAGTCAGTGAAGTTGATAGAATCGCATCATCTTGCACGGTCAAATGTGCTTTTTGAAACACTCATCCGCATCATGATGTGAGGAAATTAACATGAATCTTAAGCTGCAGCTGAAAATTCTCTCTTTTCTGCAGTTCTGCCTGTGGGGAAGTTGGCTGACGACCCTCGGCTCCTATATGTTTGTTACCCTGAAGTTCGACGGTGCTTCTATCGGCGCAGTTTATAGTTCACTGGGTATCGCCGCTGTCTTTATGCCTGCGTTGCTGGGGATTGTGGCCGACAAATGGTTAAGTGCGAAATGGGTTTACGCCATTTGTCACACTATCGGCGCGATCACGCTCTTCATGGCGGCGCAAGTCACCACGCCGGAGGCGATGTTCCTTGTGATATTGATTAACTCGTTTGCTTATATGCCAACGCTTGGGTTAATCAACACAATCTCCTACTATCGCCTGCAAAATGCCGGGCTGGATATTGTGACGGATTTCCCGCCAATCCGTATCTGGGGCACCATCGGCTTTATTATGGCGATGTGGGTGGTGAGCCTGTCTGGCTTCGAATTAAGCCACATGCAGCTGTATATTGGCGCAGCTCTCTCCGCCGTTCTGGTGCTATTTACCTTTACGCTGCCGCATATTCCGGTTGCTAAACAGCAAGCGAATCAGAGCTGGACGACTTTGCTGGGGCTTGATGCATTCGCGCTGTTTAAAAACAAGCGTATGGCGATTTTCTTCATCTTCTCGATGTTGCTGGGTGCGGAACTGCAGATTACCAACATGTTCGGTAATACTTTCCTGCACAGCTTCGACAAAGATCCGATGTTTGCCAGCAGCTTCATCGTGCAACATGCGTCGATCATCATGTCGATTTCGCAGATCTCGGAAACTCTGTTCATTCTGACCATCCCGTTCTTCTTAAGCCGCTACGGTATTAAGAACGTAATGATGATCAGTATTGTGGCGTGGATCCTGCGTTTTGCGCTGTTTGCTTATGGCGACCCGACTCCGTTCGGTACTGTACTGCTGGTGCTGTCAATGATTGTCTACGGCTGCGCATTCGACTTCTTCAACATCTCTGGTTCAGTGTTTGTCGAAAAAGAAGTCAGCCCGGCAATTCGTGCCAGTGCGCAGGGGATGTTCCTGATGATGACCAACGGCTTCGGCTGTATCCTCGGCGGTATTGTGAGCGGTAAAGTGGTTGAGATGTACACCCAAAACGGCATTACCGACTGGCAGACCGTATGGCTGATTTTCGCAGGTTACTCTGTGGTTCTGGCCTTCGCGTTCATGGCGATGTTTAAATACAAACACGTTCGTGTCCCTGCGGGCACACAGACTGTTAGCCACTAATTACGCAAAGAGAAACGGGTCGCCAGAAGGTGACCCGTTTTTTATTCTCACTTCAACACATAACCGTACAACCGTTTCATGCCATCCGCATCGGTTTCGCTATAGACACCTTGTAGCTCCGGCGAAAACCCCGGCAGCAAATTCACGCCCTCTTCCAGCGCAAGGAAATAACGCTGAACCGCTCCACCCCAGACTTCCCCCGGCACCACGCAAAGCACGCCAGGTGGATAAGGCAACGCCCCTTCTGCCGCAATTCGCCCTTCGGCATCACGAATCCGCACCAATTCCACTTCACCGCGAATATAGGCGCTATGCGCATCCTGCGGATTCATCACCACTGACGGGAAACTCTGCTGGCGGAACATCGCTTTTTGCAGGTCTTTGACGTCGAAGCTGACATACAAATCGTGCATCTCCTGACACAACTGGCGCAAAGTGTAGTCGCGGTAGCGTACCGGATATTTGTTATAAACACTCGGTAGCACCTCAGCCAGCGGCGAATCATCCTCAATATGCTGTTCAAACTGCGCCAGCATCAACACCAGTTGCGCCAGCTTCTCGTGACTTTCAGCCGGCGTTAATAAGAACAGAATGGAGTTGAGATCGCATTTTTCCGGCACAATGCCGTTCTCACGCAGATAATGCGCCAGAATCGTCGCCGGTACGCCAAAATCGCTATATTCACCGGTTTCGGCATCGATTCCCGGCGTGGTCAGTAACAGCTTGCACGGATCAACAAAATACTGGTCTGCGGCATATCCCTCAAAGCCGTGCCACTTTGCTCCTGGCTCAAAGCTGAAGAAACGGCGGTCTCTGGCCAACACTGACGTCGGATAATCCTGCCACAATTTGCCATCGACAACGGGCGGAATAAACGGACGGAACAGCTTACAGCGCGCAAGAATCGCCTTGCGCGCTTCAATCCCCAACTCAACGCACTCAGCCCATAGCCGACGCCCACTCTCCCCTTCATGGATTTTGGCATTGACGTCCAGCGCGGCAAATAGCGGATAGAACGGACTGGTGGAAGCATGGAGCATAAAGGCATTATTCAACCGCTTATGTGGGCAAAAACGCGCCTGCCCGCGAATATGGTTATCTTTTTTATGGATCTGCGACGTCTGCGAGAATCCCGCCTGCTGTTTATGCACCGACTGGGTAACAAAGATCCCCGGATCGTTTTCGTTAAGTTCTAACAGCAGCGGCGAGCTATCCGCCATCATCGGGATAAACTGTTCATAACCAACCCATGCGGAATCAAACAGAATGTAATCGCACAGATGCCCAATGGTATCGATCACCTGACGGGCGTTGTAGACAGTGCCGTCATAGGTTCCTAACTGAATGATCGCCAGGCGAAACGGGCGCGATTGCTCAGCTTTTTCTGGCGCAACGTCGCGAATTTGCTCGCGCAAATAATCTTCATTAAAACAGCGCGCATCAATACCGCCGATAAAACCGAACGGGTTACGTGAAGCTTCCAGATAGACCGGCGTCGCCCCCGCCTGAATCAGCGCGCCGTGATGATTCGACTTATGGTTGTTACGGTCGAAGAGCACCAGATCGCCACGCGTTAACAGCGCATTCGTCACCACTTTATTCGCTGCCGATGTGCCGTTCAGGACAAAATAGGTTTTATCGGCATGAAAGACTTTGGCTGCGAATTTCTGCGCATCCTTCGCCGATCCTTCATGAATAAGCAGATCGCCCAATTTTACGTCAGCATTACACATATCGGCGCGAAAGACGTTCTCACCAAAGAAATCGTAAAAATGGCGTCCAGCTGGATGCTTCTTAAAGAACGCGCCATGTTGATGCCCAGGGCAAGCAAAGGTGCTGTTGCCCATCTCAACGTACTGCGCCAGCGTGTCATAAAACGGTGGCAGCAAATTCTCTTCATACTGGCAAGCAGCAGACTCCAGCTCCAGCCACTGCTGCTCGTTACCGTTGATAATCGCCGTAACGCCCGCAGGCACTTCAACAGCATTGTCAGAATACAAAAATACCGGCAGATGAAAACCGGTTCGCTTAAGTAACGCAAGAATGCCACTACGACTATCCGCAGCGGTAATGACGACTGCCGCGACGTCCGTAAAATCAGTATCTTCCAGCGCCACCACGCGACGATGGGTAGAAAGTCGGGAAACCAGTTCATTACTGGCGGCAATACTCATTGATTTCATAAACGCAAACCCGTTTCGGGGAGGTAAGAATATCGGACAAGGTGAAAAACCTTGCCCCATGAGATGGGGGTCAAACTGGTCACCAGCTCCGACCGCCAGACATCAGTAAAAGCAGAAACGCTCTGATTTTACTGTTGTCCTGCAGTGAGCGTGCGTTAACTTCACCGCATGAGCAGTAACATGGAAAGGGAATATTTTCGCGCAAAACGGCGAGGAGTGAGAGAATGTAAGGAGGTGGCATGCATCAGGCAAACTCCGTACAGAGAGGAGAAAATTCGCGCAATCATGGCACCTTTCGCTAAAGCGTGCAAGCCAGGACTTTGCGTCCAGGCAAGCTATAAACGGGGCAAAAAGTTCATAATAAAAAAATCAAACAATACAGTTAACAGGAACTCTTGTGGTCATCGGCCCTTTTATCAACGCGAGTGCAGTATTACTGGGTGGCATTCTCGGCGCACTGCTTAGCCAACGTTTACCGGAACGTATCCGCGTCTCAATGACATCGATTTTTGGTCTGGCATCGTTGGGGATTGGTATTTTACTGGTGGTGAAATGCGCCAACCTTCCGGCGATGGTTTTAGCAACGCTACTTGGCGCTCTAATCGGCGAAATGTGTTTGCTGGAGAAAGGAGTCAATACAGCGGTTGCCAGAGCGCAAAATCTGTTTCGCCACTCGCACAAGAAGCCAGCGCATGAATCATTTATTCAAAATTTTGTTGCGATTATCGTCCTGTTTTGTGCCAGCGGTACAGGGATCTTCGGCGCGATGAATGAAGGAATGACCGGCGATCCGAGTATTTTAATCGCCAAGTCATTTCTTGATTTCTTTACGGCGATGATCTTCGCCTGCTCTCTGGGGATTGCGGTATCAGTGATTAGCATTCCATTGCTCATCATCCAGTTAACACTGGCCTGGGGAGCCGCGCTGATATTACCGCTAACGACACCGGCGATGATGGCGGACTTTAGCGCCGTAGGCGGTTTATTGCTTCTGGCGACCGGTTTGCGCATCTGTGGCATTAAAATGTTCCCGGTAGTCAACATGCTTCCAGCACTGCTTCTGGCAATGCCTCTTTCCGCCGCCTGGACCGCCTGGTTTGCCTGAAATGTGTGTAATAGCGGCAAAGTGATGATAGATTGTGCAGTCTGCAGTAATTTGAAGAAATTTGATTGACGAGACGAGGCGAATCAGGTTTAATGCGCCCCGTTGCCCGGATAGCT
>NZ_AEJZ01000169.1:0-31018 GCF_000208525.1 Escherichia sp. TW14182 | reverse complement strand
CACTATCAGTAAGTTGGAGTCACTACCAAAACGGTGAAGTGACGCTGGGGCGTAGCAATTCGCTGATGAATGTTGGCGATGATCGTTGCCAGAGTAATCCACAAAATTGCTATGGACTGATGGTCGGCAGTATCAGTCATCGGGATGATCAGGCAGAACTTAACGTTGGCGCAACACAGCAGACTTTTGTTCACTCACTGACGGGTTTTCAGAATGGCACTTTAAATATTGATGCTGGCGGTAACGTGACGGTAAATGCCGGTGGGTTTAGCGGAACTATTGAAGGTGAAGGGCAACTGACCATTGCCGAAAATGGTAGCTATGCGCTGGCGGGGGCGTCGTCGATGGCGCTGACCGGCGATATTGTGGTGGAAGATGGCGCAATCCTCTCGCTGGCGGGAAACGCGGCGGATCTGGCGGCGATGCAGGACGATCCGCAGTCAATTGTGTTAAACGCTGGCGTATTAGATCTCTCCGATTTCACCACCTGGCAGATCGGTACGTCAGAGAACGATGGGCTGGAAATCAGTGGTAACGGCGGTACGGTGATTGGTCAGCAGGACGTTGTCGATCTTTATGGTGGTGAGGAATTGCATATTGGCGATGACGGGAAAAAAGGCGTCTATGTAGTGGTAGATGCAGGCGATGGACAGGTAAGCCTGGCGAATGACAATCAATACCTCGGCACAACACAAATCGCTTCCGGCACGCTGGTGGTGAGCAACAATTCTCAGCTTGGTGATACTCACTATAACCGCCAGGTTATCTTCACTGATAATCAACAAGATAGCGCGATGGAGATTACAGCTGATGTCGATACTCGCTCTGCGATGGCTGGTCATGGGCGTGATATCGAAATGCGCGCTGATGGCGAAATTGTGGTTGATGATGGTGCTGTGACGCAGTGGGGCGCATTGATCGCCGACAGCAGTGGACAGCACCAGGACGCGGGAACCACACTGACGAAAACCGGTGCAGGCACGCTGGAACTGACTGCCAGCGGCACGGCGCAGTCGGCGGTGCGAGTGGAAGAAGGTACGCTGAAAGGTGATGTTGCGGATATCTTTCCTTACGCTTCGTCGCTGTGGGTTGGTGACGGGGCAACGTTCGAGACTGGCGCGGATCAGGATATTCAGTCTATTGATGCCAGTTCCAGTGGCACTATCGACATCAGCGATGGCACGGTTTTGCGTTTAACCGGGCAGGATACGTCTGTGGCGCTCGACGCCTCATTATTTAACGGTGGCGGTACGCTGGTGAATGTCACCGATGGCGTTACGTTAACGGGCGAGCTTAATACCAACCTTGAAACTGACAGCCTGACTTATCTTCCTGGCGTGACGATCAATGGTGATCTGAGCAATACTTTCGGCGCGGTCAGCCTGCAAAATGGCGTCGCTGGCGATACCCTGATCGTAAACGGTGATTACAACGGTGGCGGTACGTTGTTGCTCGACAGCGAATTAAACGGCGATGACTCGGTAAGCGACCGGTTGGTGTTGAACGGTAATACCGCTGGCAACACGACCGTGGTGGTTAACCCCATTACTGGCATTGGCGATCCGACATCTACAGGTATAAAACTGGTTGATTTCGCTGGCGATCCCACACAATTTCAAAATAACGCGCAGTTCAGTCTGGCGGGCAGCGGCTACGTCAATATGGGAGCGTATGACTACACGCTGGTGGAAGATAACAACGACTGGTATTTGCGATCACAAAAAGTCACGCCTCCATCGCCACCTGATCCAGATCCGACTCCCGATCCGGATCCCACGCCCGCTTATCAGCCGGTGTTGAATGCAAAAATTGGTGGATATCTTAATAACCTTCGGGCGGCAAATCAGGCGTTTGTGATGGAGCGACACGATCACGCAGGTAGCAACGGTCAGACGCTGCATTTGCGCATTATCGGCGGACGTTATCATTACACGGCTGCGGGGCAACTGGCTCAGCATGAAGACACCTCTACGGTGCAGCTTAGCGGTGATCTGTTTAGGGGGCGCTGGGGCGATGATGGCGAATGGATGCTTGGGATTGTCGGTGGCTACAGCGATAACCAGGGCGACAGCCGCTCGAATATGACTGGAACTCGCGCCGATAACCAGAACCACGGTTATGCCGTTGGGCTGACTTCGAGCTGGTTTCAGCATGGTAGCCAGCAGCAGGGGGCGTGGCTGGATAGCTGGCTGCAATACGCGTGGTTTAGCAATGATGTTTCCGAACAAGGCGATGGCGCGGATCATTACCACTCGTCGGGTATTGTCGCCTCGCTGGAAGCTGGCTATCAGTGGTTACCGGGGCATGGTGTGGTAATCGAACCACAGGCGCAGGTGATTTATCAGGGCGTGCAGCAGAATGATTTTACCGCCGCTAACCGTGCGCGGGTGTCGCAATCGCAGGGCGATGATATTCAGACGCGTGTCGGGATACATAGCGAATGGCGTAATGCTTTCCATATCACGCCAACCCTGGATCTGAATTATTATCACCATCCCCATTCGGCGGAAATTGAAGACGATGGCAGCAATATCAGCGACGATGCAGCGAAGCAGCGTGGTGAAATAAAAGTGGGGATAACAGGCAATATTAGCCAGCGAGTTTCCCTGCGCGGCAGCGTCGCATGGCAGAAGGGAAGTGATGATTTTGCCCAGACGGCAGGATTTTTGTCGATGACGGTGAAATGGTAATTGTTGTCCGCCCGGCATCGTTGCCGGGTGCGGCGTAAACGCCTTATCCGACCTACGGGGGAGTCATTTGTAAGCCTGATAAGACACAGCAAGCGTCGCATCAGGCATTGGTACGGTTGCCAGATGAATCCGGTCAACAATCTCACTTATTCTGCGTGTGCAGCATATAGTTCACATCCACGCCGGGGCCGAGCTTAAAAGTATTTGTGATTGGGTTGTAATGTAGCCCGGTCATATGGCGCTCTTTAAGACTGGTCTGATCCACCCAGCCCAGCAGTTCTGCCGGTTTAATAAACTTCTTCACATCATGCGTGCCTTTGGGCACCATGCGCAAAATATATTCCGCGCCGACCACCGCCATCAGCCATGACTTGCCGTTGCGGTTAAGCGTGGAGAAAAAGACATCGCCGCCCGGTTTCACCAGTTGCGCACAGGCTCTAACCACTGACTGTGGATCGGGGACGTGCTCCAGCATCTCCATGCAGGTCACCACATCATACTGTCCGGCATGTTTTGCTGCGTGTTCTTCAACGGTTTCCTGCACGTACTCCACCTGAATACCGCTTTCCAGCGCGTGTAGCTTTGCAACTTGTAGCGGTTCAAAACCCATATCCAGGCCGGTCACCGTCGCGCCTTCGCGCGCCATACTCTCAGCCAGAATGCCGCCGCCACAACCGACATCGAGCACCTTTTTGCCAAATAAACCGCCAGCACGCTCGGCAATATAGCCCAGACGCAGCGGGTTAATGCGGTGCAGTGGTTTGAACTCGCCTTCCAGATCCCACCAGCGGGAGGCGACGGCTTCAAATTTAGCGATCTCTTCGTGGTCTACGTTATGGTTTACCGGCGATTTTTCGGCATTCATTGGCACTTCTACTCCGTAATTGGCAAGGCAATCGAGTATATCAGGCATTGGATGTGAATAAAGCGTATTGGTTTACCTCAATCTGCGCGGCTGTGTTATAATTTGCGACCTTTGAATCCGGGATACAGTAGAGGGATAGCGGTTAGATGAGCGACCTTGCGAGAGAAATTACACCGGTCAACATTGAGGAAGAGCTGAAGAGCTCCTATCTGGATTATGCGATGTCGGTCATTGTTGGCCGTGCGCTGCCAGATGTCCGAGATGGCCTGAAGCCGGTACACCGTCGCGTACTTTACGCCATGAACGTACTAGGCAATGACTGGAACAAAGCCTATAAAAAATCTGCCCGTGTCGTTGGTGACGTAATCGGTAAATACCATCCCCATGGTGACTCGGCGGTCTATGACACGATCGTCCGTATGGCGCAGCCATTTTCGCTGCGTTACATGCTGGTAGACGGTCAGGGTAACTTCGGTTCTATCGACGGCGACTCTGCGGCGGCAATGCGTTATACGGAAATCCGTCTGGCGAAAATTGCCCATGAACTGATGGCCGATCTCGAAAAAGAGACGGTCGATTTCGTTGATAACTATGACGGTACGGAAAAAATTCCGGACGTCATGCCGACCAAAATTCCTAACCTGCTGGTGAACGGTTCTTCCGGTATCGCCGTAGGTATGGCAACCAACATCCCGCCACACAACCTGACGGAAGTCATCAACGGTTGTCTGGCGTATATTGATGATGAAGACATCAGCATTGAAGGGCTGATGGAACACATCCCGGGGCCGGACTTCCCGACGGCGGCAATCATTAACGGTCGTCGCGGTATTGAAGAAGCTTACCGTACCGGTCGCGGCAAGGTGTATATCCGCGCTCGTGCCGAAGTGGAAGTTGACGCCAAAACCGGGCGTGAAACCATTATCGTCCACGAAATTCCGTATCAGGTGAACAAAGCGCGCCTGATCGAGAAGATTGCGGAACTGGTAAAAGAAAAACGCGTGGAAGGCATCAGCGCGCTGCGTGACGAGTCTGACAAAGACGGTATGCGCATCGTGATTGAAGTTAAACGCGATGCGGTCGGTGAAGTTGTGCTCAACAACCTCTACTCCCAGACCCAGTTGCAGGTTTCTTTCGGTATCAACATGGTGGCATTGCACCATGGTCAGCCGAAGATCATGAACCTGAAAGACATTATCGCTGCGTTTGTCCGTCACCGTCGCGAAGTGGTGACCCGTCGTACCATTTTCGAACTGCGTAAAGCCCGCGATCGTGCTCATATCCTTGAAGCATTAGCCGTAGCACTGGCGAACATCGACCCGATCATTGAACTGATCCGTCATGCGCCGACGCCTGCAGAAGCGAAAACCGCGCTGGTTGCTAATCCGTGGCAGCTGGGCAACGTTGCCGCGATGCTGGAGCGTGCGGGTGACGATGCTGCGCGTCCGGAATGGCTGGAGCCAGAGTTCGGCGTGCGTGACGGTCTGTACTACCTGACCGAACAGCAAGCTCAGGCAATTCTGGATCTGCGTTTGCAGAAACTGACCGGCCTTGAGCACGAAAAACTGCTCGACGAATACAAAGAGCTGCTGGATCAGATCGCGGAACTGCTGCGTATTCTGGGTAGCGCCGATCGTCTGATGGAAGTGATCCGCGAAGAGCTGGAACTGGTTCGTGAACAGTTCGGCGACAAACGTCGTACTGAAATCACTGCCAACAGCGCAGACATCAACCTGGAAGATCTGATCACTCAGGAAGATGTAGTCGTGACGCTCTCTCACCAGGGCTACGTGAAGTACCAGCCGCTTTCGGAATACGAAGCGCAGCGTCGTGGCGGGAAAGGTAAATCTGCCGCACGTATTAAAGAAGAAGACTTTATCGACCGACTGCTGGTGGCGAACACCCACGATCATATCCTGTGCTTCTCCAGCCGTGGTCGCGTCTACTCGATGAAGGTTTATCAGTTGCCGGAAGCCTCTCGTGGTGCACGTGGTCGTCCGATCGTCAACCTGCTGCCGCTGGAACAGGACGAACGTATCACCGCGATCCTGCCTGTGACCGAGTTTGAAGAAGGCGTGAAAGTCTTCATGGCGACTGCTAACGGTACTGTGAAGAAAACCGTCCTCACCGAATTCAACCGTCTGCGTACCGCCGGTAAAGTGGCGATCAAGCTGGTTGAAGGCGATGAGCTGATCGGCGTTGATCTGACCAGTGGCGAAGACGAAGTAATGCTGTTCTCCGCCGAAGGTAAAGTGGTGCGCTTTAAAGAGTCTTCTGTCCGTGCGATGGGCTGCAACACCACGGGTGTTCGCGGTATTCGTTTAGGCGAAGGCGATAAAGTCGTGTCTCTGATCGTACCGCGTGGCGATGGCGCAATCCTTACTGCAACACAAAACGGTTACGGTAAACGTACTGCGGTGGCGGAATACCCAACTAAGTCGCGTGCGACGAAAGGGGTTATCTCCATCAAAGTGACTGAACGTAACGGTTTAGTGGTTGGTGCGGTACAGGTTGATGACTGCGATCAGATCATGATGATCACCGATGCCGGTACGCTGGTACGTACCCGCGTTTCAGAAATCAGCATCGTGGGTCGTAACACCCAGGGCGTGATCCTCATCCGTACTGCGGAAGATGAAAACGTAGTGGGTCTGCAACGTGTTGCTGAACCCGTTGACGAGGAAGATCTGGATACCATCGATGGCAGTGCTGCGGAAGGGGACGATGAAATCGCTCCGGAAGTGGACGTTGACGACGAGCCAGAAGAAGAATAATTTTATTTATTCATGTCAAAAGGGAGCCATCTCCCTTTTTTGAATTGAAAAGTCCAGGCTGCAAAGTCTGGGCTTTTGTCGTATTAGGGCGCGATAAAGTTGTGCATCGCCCATAAAAAATGGCTGGCTTTACACAAGGAATGTGGCAATGAGTGGTGAAAAAAAGCGAAAGGCTGGCGGTTTTATGGCCTTGTAGGTTTTGGTGCAATAGCCCTACTTTCCGCTGGCGTCTGGGCATTGAAGGCAGCAACAGCGTGCAGGTCATCAGCCCGGGTGGGCAAAGCCGACAAAAAATGCAGTTTTACTCAATGCCGGGTGCTGGGGCGATTCGCGCACGTTTACGGCTGGTTCTCTCGTGGGATACGGATAATACCGACCTCGATCTTCATGTCGTTACGCCTGATGGCGAACACGCCTGGTACGGTAACACGGTGCTGAAAAACAGTGGCGCACTGGATATGGATGTCACGACGGGGTACGGACCCGAGATTTTCGCCATGCCAGCGCCAGTTCACGGGCGCTATCAGGTGTATATCAACTACTATGGCGGACGCAGCGAAACGGAATTAACCACCGCCCAACTGACGCTGATCACCGATGAAGGATCGGTCAATGAGAAACAGGAAACATTTATTGTACCGATGCGTAATGCTGGCGAGCTGACGCTGGTAAAAAGTTTTGACTGGTAATTAATGAGGTTACTTTCACTGTCGATGTTTAAGAAAACGCCCGATGACTTTCGCTATCGGGCGTTTTTGTTCGTTAATTCAATCGTTCAATCACCATAGCAATTCCCTGACCGCCGCCAATGCACAGCGTCGCCAGACCCAGCGTTTTATCGCGAGCCTGCATTGCATGTAATAGTGTGACCAGAATACGTGCACCGCTGGCGCCGATAGGATGCCCCAGCGCGATGGCTCCGCCGTTGACATTCACTTTCTCAGGATCAAAGCCCAGGGTTTTCCCAACGGCAAGGAACTGCGCGGCAAATGCTTCATTGGCTTCGATGAGATCAATGTCTGCCAGTTGCAGCCCCGCCAGTTGTAACGCTTTTTGCGTGGCAGGTACTGGCCCCATACCCATCAATGCAGGGGGCACGCCACCGCTGGCATAGCTTTTAATGCGTGCCAGTGGTTTTAGGCCTGCCGCCAGCGCCGCAGATTCTTCCATAATCACCAGTGCGGCAGCCCCATCGTTAATGCCAGACGCGTTCCCGGCGGTGACCGTTCCGGCTTTGTCGAAGGCCGGGCGCAATGCAGCAAGAGCTTCTGCAGTAGAATCTACTTTCGGGAATTCATCGCGATCGAAGACGATGTTTTTCTTCCGTGTGACAACATTTACCGGGACAATTTCGGCGGTAAAAGCACCGGACTCAATGGCTGCTGCCGCTTTACGCTGTGAATGTAGCGCCAGTTCATCCTGCATTTCACGGGTAATTCCGTACTCTTTGGCAACGTTCTCGGCGGTAATACCCATATGATAACCGTGAGTGGCGCACATCAGGCCATCGCGCAGGATCACGTCATAAACCTGTCCGTCTCCAAGACGATAACCAGAGCGTGCTTTTGCATCGAGTAAATAGGGCGCTAAACTCATGTTCTCCATTCCACCCGCTACGATGCTCTGTGCCTGACCGGCCTGAATTGCCTGGGCGGCAAGCGCCACGCTTTTCAGACCAGAACCACATACTTTGTTGACCGTAAATCCGCACACCGTTTCTGCCAGTCCGCTTTTTAGCAGTGCCTGACGAGCCGGATTTTGCCCCAGCCCGGCCTGCAATACGTTACCCATAATCACTTCATCGACGTGTTGTGAATCGAGTTTTGCGCGTTCAATGGCGGCCTGAATTACTGTTGCCCCCAGATCGATGGCGCTGGTGGAGGCGAGTGAACCATTAAAACTACCGATGGCAGTACGTACCGCACTGACGATGACACAATTTTTCATTTTATATTCCTTCTGTCTGTAGAGTTGCCGTCAGAACAGCGTTAAACCAATGACGAAAATGACGCCGGAGAAGAGCAGGGCAGTGATGCAATAGCCCATGATGTCGCGGACACCGAGCCCGGCGATTGCCAGTGCTGGCAGCGCCCAGAACGGTTGTGCCATGTTCATCCATTGCTCGCCGTAGGCGATCGCCATTACCGATTTACCGAGATCAGCGCCCAGCGCCTGGGCTGCGGGTATCACGAAAGGTCCCTGAATAACCCAGTGACCGCCGCCAGACGGAACGGCGAAGTTAATCAGTGCAGAACTAAAGAAGGTCATTACCGGGAAGGTGTCTTTGTTCGCAACATTGATGAAGAATTCGGTAATGAGTCCGCCCAGACCGGAGTGCTCCATCATCAGTTGGATCCCGGCGTAGAAGGGGAATTGCACCAGAATACCGGCGGTACTGCGTGCTGCCGCGCTGATAGCACGCATATAAGCCATTGGCGTTTTATGTAGCAGCAGACCCGCAATCATAAACATCAGGTTGACGGTATTGATGGTGATGTTGAAGCCATGTTCGCTGAAGTACATTGCCAGGTAAGCGATACCCAGTGCGCCGATGATCAACGTCAGAATGCGGCTTTCTTCCAGTCGCTCGGACGGTGGAGCATCTTTCGGTAGCTGCTTTTGAAAATCAGCCTCTTCCATGAGTAGTTTTGGATCGATACTCACCACGTCAGACGGTTTTGGCATCATCATGCGGGTGATAAATGGCATCACCACAATCAATGCCACAGTGATGAAAATGTTAAAACCACTGAACAGAGTATCGCCCACCGGGATAAGCCCGGCGATATGCTCAACCGGGTTGCCCGGTGTTGCAGCCAACAGAGGCATTGAGCCAGAGAAGCCGCCACCCCAGGTGAGAAAACCAATGTAGGCGCAGGCAATGAGCAACGGATAATCAGAGCCAGGTACTCGCCGGGCGACTTCACGGGCGAACATTGCGCCGACAACCAGACCAAATCCCCAGTTGATGACACAAGCGACGGAACCGAAGAAAGTGACCAGCATGACGCCCTGTACGGGTGTTTTTGCGGCGGAGGCGGCAGTCCGCAGCAAGCTTTTCACCGGAGCAGAGCTGGCAAGGGCATGACCGGTAACGATGATCAGCGCCATCTGCATACCGAACGCCAGCAAGTTCCAGAAACCGTCACCCCACATTTTCACCATGCTGATCGGCGTTTGTGGTGTTAACCAAAGCGCGATCACGAACGTTAGCAACGTCAGCAACATGGCAAAAATCAGAGGATCGGGAAGCCACCGGCTGACAAAACGCGTCATAAAACGTGAGATGCGACCAATCATAAATCACCCCGTTGCGTATTCAGATCGGCGGCTACTTCAAACTGAGCTTCGGTTTTGGCACGCACGGTGGCTAAATCACACCCGTCGGCAATTTCGGTGAGCCACATTTTGCCGTCAATGAAACGAAAGACAGCCAGTTCAGTGACCAGCATATGCACCGCGTGTTGCGCAGTGAGCGGCATGGTGCAGCGGCGCAAAATTTTCGGTGAACCATCTTTGGCGCAATGTTCCATGGCAATGATCACTTTGCGCGCCCCGGTCACCAGATCCATCGCGCCACCCATACCGGGCACCATTTTTCCAGGCACTACCCAGTTCGCGAGGTTGGCTTCTTCGTCTACCTGCAAACCACCGAGCACGCAGGCATCAATATGACCGCCACGGATCAGCGCAAATGACATGGCGCTGTCAAACATGGCTGCGCCGGGTAAAACGCCGCATGGTTGTCCGCCTGCGTTAACCAGATCTGGATGCGCTGTCGTGACCGGGCCTAAACCGAGGAAGCCGTTTTCCGATTGCAGAGTGATATGAATGCCTTCTGGCAAATAGTTGGCGACCATCGTCGGCAGACCAATGCCCAGATTCACGATGTCACCATCACGAAGCTCTTGTGCCACACGGCGTGCAATACGTTGTTTCGCATCCATTATTTGCTCTCCTGTGAAACGATGATGTGGTCGATAACGGCACCAGGGGTGACAATATGGTCAGGTTGCAGCTCGCCGACTTCGACCAGTTCATCTGGCTCCACCAGCGTGATATCAGCCGCAAGGGCAATCAGGGGGTTAAAGTTGCGGGCGCTAAGTTGATAGGTCAGGTTGCCAAGTGTGTCGCAACGATGAGCGCGAATGAGCGCCAGGTCGGCGCGCAGCGGGCGTTCAAGCAGCCAGGTTTTACCGTCGAGTGTCAGTGTCTGTTTGCCTTCCTCTACGACGGTGCCGACACCAGTTGGAGTGAGAAAACCACCAAGTCCAGCGCCACCACAGCGGATTTGCTCGATTAGCGTACCTTGTGGCACCAGAACGACGTCCATTTCACCAGATATCATGCGCCGACCTGTTTCCGGGTTGGTGCCGATATGTGACGCAATTACTTTGCGGACTCGACCATTGACGATGAGCGGACCGATGCCGGTATCAACAAACGCGGTATCATTGGCTATCAATGTCAGGTCGCGAACACCAGATTCCAGTAATGCTTCAACCAGGCGGGATGGAGTGCCAATCCCCATAAATCCGCCCACCATGATGGTCATGCCGTCACGAAAGAAGCCGGAGGCGTCTTGTAATGTCATCAATTTTGTTTTCATTATTTATCCCTCTTACATACACCGTTGTGGGTACAGTCAGGGAATAGCAAGGGGAGTGCCAGAATGAGAATATTTGATGTTGTTTTTAACTGATTGAATATAAAAGGATAAATAAGGTGGGGATTAAGAAGGAGGATGATTGGCTATGCAGAAATTTGCGCACTGTGCAAATTTCTGCATAGCAAGTTTTGGTGTTATACATCCGCCGGATCGATACCGTATTCCTGGAGTTTATACATCAATGCACGGCGACTGATACCCAGCATCAAAGCGGTGCGGGTTCGGTTTCCGTCCTGTTGTTCCAGCACTTCCATAATGATGCGTTTTTCGACGCGTTTAATTTCCTCTTTTAAATTACGCTCACCGACAGGGGCTGTTTTTGCCTCACCAGCATTACAGACTGGCTGACGAATCTGTGGCGGAAGATCCTCAGAAAAAATGATCGGACCTGAGTTCATTACGACGGCGCGTTCAATGACGTTGGAAAGCTCTCGAATATTTCCCGGCCATGACCAGGCGGTAAGCAGTGACATTGCCATCGGATCGATGTCGATAATATCGCGCTGATTCTCACTACTGAATTTTTGCAAAAAGTGATTAGCTAACAGGGAAATATCTTCCCGGCGATCGCGCAGAGGCGGCAGTATTAAATGAATAACGTTAAGGCGATAAAAGAGATCTTCACGGAAGGTGCCTTCTTTTACCATTGCCTGCAAGTCGCGGTTGGTGGCAGCAATGATGCGGATATCAACTTTTATGGTCTGATGGCCGCCAATCCGTTCAAATTCCCGTTCCTGCAGAATGCGTAGTAATTTGGCTTGCAGTACCAGCGGCATTTCGCCAATTTCGTCTAGGAGCAGAGTACCTTCGTTGGCACGTTCAAATAATCCCTGACGCAAGGTTTGTGCACCAGTAAATGCACCTTTTTCATGACCAAACAGTTCACTTTCGAGCAACGATTCCGGCAGCGCCGCGCAGTTGACTTTAATGAACGGCCCCTTTGCCCGCCGCGAATTGTAGTGAATCGCTCTGGCAATCAACTCTTTCCCGGTGCCGCTTTCACCGCTAATCAAGACGCTGGCCTGAGAAAGGGCAATTTTGGCGGTGTCTTTGCAGATGTCCATCATCGCCGGGCTGTTGGTGAGAATGTGCCCCCATTGCCAGCTGGTGCTCAGTGCCTGGTGCAGATGACGGATCTCTTTTTTCATTGACTGGAGTTGTAAAGCGCGCTGAACGATTAAATTCAACTCATCGAGATCAAACGGTTTGATAACATAGTCGAAAGCACCGCAGCGTAGTGCTTCGACGGCGGTTTCCACTTCAGCATAGGCCGTCATCAGAATAACGGGTGTCCGGGTCTCCTGGCTGCGCATCTCCTTTAGTGCCTTGATGCCGTCCATCTCAGGCATACGGATATCCATCAACACCACGTCGGGGTGAATATCGGCAAACAGGTGTAATGCGGTGCGTCCGTTGTTCGCACAATGTGTTTCGTATCCTTGTAGTGCAAAAGCGGTGCTCAGCATACGGCGAACATTATCTTCATCATCAACAATAAGGATGCGATTAATAGCGGTCATACAGTCTGATTTCCCTGCGGGTTGATCGGTAAAATAAGGGTGAAGGTTGCGCCGTAGCCCGGCAAACTGGTGACGCGAATATCCCCCGGATGGGCATTAATGATGCGTTGACTTAACGCCAGACCAAGCCCGGTTCCTGAGGCTTTGGTGGTGAAAAAGGGATCGAAGATCTTTTTTTGCAGCGAGAGATCAATGCCACAGCCGTTGTCTTCTATTGAAATAGCCTGTTGTGAGTCGCTGTACTGCCAGGTTCGAATGCGAATTTTCCCTCGGGCACTGATAGCCTGGACGGCATTGATCAGGATATTCAGGAGTACCTGTTTGAGCAGTTCGCGATCGGCACTAATCGGGCTTAATTCATTGTCCAGTTCGCTTATGAAGTCGATCCGCGCTTGTACGCCGGCGGTTTGCACCAGTACCAGAGTTTCTTCAACCAATGCATTGAGGCTGACTTGTTGCCATTGACCGTGGCGTGGGCGTGAAAAATCGAGCAATTGCTGAATGACTTTGTTAATTGAGTCGATTTCTTTGATTACTACGGACAGATATTCCTGATGTATTGGGTCAGTGGTTTGTTGGCGCAAGATCTGTACATAACCACGAATAGCCGTCAGCGGATTACGGACTTCATGCGCCACGCCAGCCATCAGCTCACCCAGTGTGGCGAGGCGTTCAGCTTGCGCCATGCGGCGTTGGGTTTCTTTGCGGGCAGTTAAATCAGAGAAAATCACCAAAGCACCTATCATTTCACCATGCGTGTTATGAATACGACTGGTAGTGACACTGATTTCAATGGTGCGGTCACGGCCTGGAAAACTGATCTCCAGCGCCACGTGTTCGGTGCCATGTTCCAGCGTATCCAGAACTGGACTGTAGAACTGAGTATTGTCGAACAACATGGAGTAAGGCTGCCCTACCAGTTCATGACGTTGATAGCCAGTGATGACTTCTGCTGCTGGGTTCATGGTGGTTACATCACCCTGGCGGTCGATGGCAATGACGCCATCGGCAGCGTTTTCAATAATCAGATCGTTAAGTGTCCGCGTTTCACGCAGTGCCTGGGCGAGGTTGTTAACACTCTGACTGATTTGCCCCATTTCACCGGGCAATTGTGGTAATCGAGTGGGAATATTTTGCGCCAGAGTCGAGAGGCCATCGGTGATGATATCTATATTGGCGCTCAGGCGACGGGAGAAAAGCACAATCAACAACAGGCTTATCAGCAAACCGGCGGTGAGTACAATGATAATCCTCACATCCATTTTCCAGGCCTGGCGGCGAATATCTTCGGTTAATTCATTGGCCCAGATATAACCGAGGACTTCACCATTACGTTCAATGGGGATCATTGAATTCAAAATATCGCCGCGCACCTGCCTGCCTGAATAAACCAAAGGGGTATTTGTACGCATAACTTCGCGACCAGGGTGATCCGCAGCAATAGTCACGCCCACATTATTCTGATATAGCGATGAAGGCGCATAGGTGATTATCGCATCCAGCGTCTTGTTATAATAACCAGCGCCTATGCCAGGAAAGGCGCGAGTAATATTTTCGGTAATGGGGGCAAGCTCTGCATTCAATGCGCGGATACGCTCTTCACGCGGTAAGTCGATGTAGAGATCGTAGCGATCGCCTAGCGCCTGATTAAGCAGGTTGACCACGGCAGAAAGTTTTTTCTCTTTTTCAGATAAGACTGCTGAACGTCCTTCCGTTTCTACGATATAACCAATAGTAAGCGTTGGGACAATGACCATCAGGATTGCCATCAGGATCATTTGATTGCGTAAGCGGCGTGGATAAATCCACTTCATATAATGCATGCTGAAATCCATCAATCTTGTCCGATATATGACGATTATCGGGGGTTAAGGTGATGATTTCTCGGCGGTGTATCATATTACCGAGAAGAGAGAACATTGCGGTGGCACGCTTTTACCGCTACCTTAACCACACTCCATCGGTCACCTGAGGCGGAGCTTCGCCCCTTTGAAATACCTTGCTTCTTTTCGCACAACCCTGAAAGTCTCGCGCTATATGTTCAGAGCATTGGCGTTATTGCTCTGGTTGCTGATTGCTTTTTCATCAGTGTTTTACATCGTCAATGCCCTGCATCAGCGAGAATCTGAGATTCGTCAGGAATTTAACCTGAGTTCCGATCAGGCTCAGCGGTTTATTCAGCGCACTTCTGACGTGATGAAAGAGCTGAAGTACATTGCTGAAAATCGCTTATCTGTAGAAAACGGCGTGCTTTCCCCGCGTGGGCGAGAAACGCAAGCGGATGTGCCGGTGTTCGAACCGTTGTTTGCTGATTCCGATTGTTCCGCGATGAGTAACACCTGGCGTGGCTCTCTGGAGTCACTGGCGTGGTTTATGCGCTACTGGCGCGATAATTTCTCTGCAGCTTACGATCTCAACCGCGTATTTTTGATCGGCAGCGATAACCTCTGCATGGCAAACTTTGGCCTGCGTGATATGCCGGTTGAACGCGACACCGCCCTGAAAGCTCTGCATGAGCGCATCAATAAGTATCGTAATGCTCCGCAGGATGACAGCGGCAGCAACCTTTATTGGATCAGCGAAGGCCCGCGTCCTGGCGTTGGATATTTTTACGCGCTGACGCCGGTGTATCTGGCGAACCGTTTGCAGGCCTTGCTGGGCGTTGAACAAACCATTCGGATGGAGAACTTCTTCTTACCAGGTACATTACCGATGGGGGTTACTATCCTTGATGAGAATGGTCATACCCTGATTTCGTTGACCGGACCAGAAAGCAAAATCGAGGCTGAACCGCGTTGGATGCAGGAACGTTCCTGGTTTGGTTATACACCAGGCTTCCATGAACTGGTGCTGAAGAAAAATCTGCCGCCATCATCGTTAAGTATTGTTTACTCGGTGCCCGTAGATCAGGTGCTGGAACGCATTCGTATGCTGATACTTAACGCTATTTTGCTGAATGTGATTGCTGGTGCGGCGCTGTTCACCCTCGCGCGGATGTACGAGCGGCGTATTTTCATTCCGGCAGAAAGTGACGCCCAGCGTCTGGAAGAACACGAGCAGTTTAATCGCAAGATTGTCGCCTCCGCACCGGTGGGGATCTGTATTTTGCGCACCGCTGATGGCGTCAATATTTTGAGTAACGAACTGGCGCATACCTATCTCAACATGCTTACGCATGAGGATCGCCAGCGGCTGACGCAAATTATCTGCGGGCAGCAGGTCAATTTTGTCGATGTCCTGACCAGCAACAATACTAATCTGCAAATCAGCTTTGTTCATTCTCGCTATCGTAATGAAAACGTGGCGATTTGCGTACTGGTCGATGTTTCTTCGCGCGTGAAGATGGAAGAGTCGTTGCAAGAGATGGCGCAGGCAGCAGAACAGGCGAGTCAGTCGAAATCGATGTTCCTTGCTACCGTCAGCCACGAGTTGCGAACGCCGCTGTATGGCATTATCGGTAACCTGGATCTGTTGCAAACCAAAGAGTTGCCGAAAGGCGTTGACCGTCTGGTGACGGCAATGAATAACTCTTCCAGCCTGCTGTTGAAAATTATCAGCGACATTCTCGATTTCTCGAAGATTGAATCGGAACAGTTAAAGATAGAGCCACGTGAGTTTTCACCGCGTGAAGTGATGAACCATATCACCGCCAACTATTTGCCGCTGGTGGTGCGAAAGCAGCTTGGTTTGTACTGCTTTATTGAACCGGATGTGCCGGTAGCTTTAAACGGCGATCCGATGCGTTTACAGCAGGTTATCTCCAATCTGTTGAGTAACGCCATTAAATTTACCGATACCGGCTGCATTGTTCTGCATGTCCGTGCTGATGGTGATTATCTTTCTATTCGTGTTCGCGATACTGGCGTGGGTATTCCGGCGAAAGAAGTGGTGCGGCTTTTTGATCCCTTCTTCCAGGTAGGGACGGGCGTACAGCGTAACTTCCAGGGAACCGGTCTGGGGCTGGCGATTTGTGAAAAATTGATCAGCATGATGGACGGTGACATCTCGGTGGAGTCTGAACCAGGCATGGGAAGCCAGTTTACGGTGCGTATTCCGTTGTATGGTGCGCAATATCCACATAAAAAAGGTGTCGAAGGATTAACGGGTAAACGCTGCTGGTTGGCGGTACGTAATGCGTCACTATACCAGTTTATCGAAACCAGTTTGCAGCGCAGTGGTGTAATCGTTACAACATACGAAGGTCAGGAACCCTCACCAGAGGATGTGTTGATTACGGATGAGGCGCTGAGCGAAAAATGGCAGGGTAGAGCGGTGGTGACGTTCTGCCGTCGGCATATTGGTATTCCGCTGGAGAAAGCGCCCGGTGAGTGGGTGCATAGCGTCGCCTCGTCGCATGAACTGCCTGTGCTACTGGCGCGTATCTATCGGATAGAAATTGAAAATGATGATCCTGCCAACGTTCTGCCATTGATGGACAAAGATTCCACTAGCAATGACGACATGATGATTCTGGTGGTTGACGATCATCCGATTAACCGTCGCTTACTAGCCGATCAGCTCGGATCGTTGGGTTATCAGTGTAAAACGGCAAATGATGGCGTCGATGCGCTTAATGTACTAAGCAAGAATCATATCGATATCGTGCTTAGCGACGTCAACATGCCGAATATGGACGGTTACCGGTTAACGCAACGTATTCGTCAGTTAGGGCTAACGTTGCCGGTAATCGGGGTGACTGCCAATGCGTTGGCTGAAGAGAAGCAGCGGTGTCTGGAGTCCGGTATGGATAGCTGTCTGTCGAAGCCCGTGACGCTGGATGTCATAAAACAGACGCTGACGATGTATGCCGAGAGGGTCAGGAAAGCGCGGAAATCGTAGGAGCGGTCGGAGCAAATGCCTGATGCGACGCTGGCGCGTCTTATCAGGCCTATGTTTGTGCAGTGTATTGAAATATTGGGATTTGTAGGCCGGATAAGGCGTTCACGCCGCATCCGGCGGTCGGTGCTTATCTGGCCTGTCGGGAGATTACTCTTTATCTGCCGGGCTTAAGGTCACAGAAGAGAGATAGTTCAGCAGGGCGATATCGTTCTCGACACCCAACTTCATCATCGCGGATTTCTTCTGGCTGCTGATGGTTTTGATGCTACGGTTGAGCTTTTTAGCAATCTCGGTAACCAGAAAACCTTCTGCAAACAGGCGCAGTACTTCACTCTCTTTAGGTGAGAGACGCTTGTCACCGTAACCACTGGCGCTGATTTTCTCCAGCAGACGAGATACGCTTTCCGGGGTAAATTTCTTGCCTTTTTGCAGCGCGGCGAGGGCTTTCGGCAGATCTGTAGGCGCGCCTTGCTTCAGGACGATTCCTTCGATATCCAGATCCAGTACCGCGCTAAGAATTGCCGGGTTGTTGTTCATGGTCAGAACAATGATCGACAGGCTAGGGAAATGACGCTTGATGTATTTGATCAAGGTGATCCCGTCACCGTATTTATCTCCAGGCATGGAGAGATCGGTAATCAACACGTGCGCATCCAGTTTCGGCAGGTTGTTGATCAGTGCTGTGGAATCTTCAAATTCGCCGACAACATTCACCCACTCAATTTGCTCAAGTGATTTGCGAATACCGAACAGTACTATCGGATGGTCATCGGCAATAATTACGTTCATATTGTTCATGTAATAGGCTACCTTGCTACAGCAAGCTCTTGACATAGCTGTCAATGTCGCTGATGTATTTTTCTGTTCCTGGGACATCCTTCTCGCGAATAAGATGTTCCAGCGTTTCACATAACTGCTTGCCGGGTACCAGATTTAGCATGGCAAACACGCCTTTAAGACGATGAGCCGTTTGGGCTAATGCAGCAAAGTCACTGGTTGCTGCTTCAGTATACAGCCTCTTAACATCATCCGGTACTGTGTCTACAAAGAGCGCATAATAGCCGCTGGCATGGAGTTGTGCATTTTCATCTCCACCCATAGGCGATTCTGTCACCTCTTCCTGCGCCAGTTGCACTTCAATTAATTGTAAGACCGCTTCCTGCATAGCATTGCTCATATTGAAGTTGACGCACAATTGACCAGGCCCAATTTCCCGTACGCCAGACTCATCATCGCTTAAAAGCAAGCCAGAGGCAGTAAGATTAGACGGATTATCCGTTAAAAAGATATCATAATCCTGACTAATTAATCTTTCATCGGGTGTGATACAGGTTGCACCCCAATTTTCTAACTGGCGAGTGACAATATTCCGAATTTCTGTGGAAGTTACATCCACCATCACGGTGACATCATCCAGTAAACGTTCTTCTTCCTCTTCAACGTCCGGGGTAGCAGGGAGCATTTTTATATGCACGGAGTATCGTGTGCCAAGCCCGTCCCGCGTTTTAATATTTAAATGACCGCCCAGTTTTCGCGCTAGTTGATCACTTAACCAGAATGCCAGCGGGTCCGCCTTGCCATAGCGATCGCTTTGGGTCTGGTTGATGAACGGGAAGTGCAAATTATCCATTTCATGAATACTTACACCATCTCCGGTGTCAAGAATGCGGAAAGTCAGACGTTCGTCAGAGGATTCATCCTGATCAACCTCAAGGGTAATTTTCCCCAGTTGCGTTGAGGTGACGGCATATTGCATCAACAGCAGCAAAATACGGCGTAAAGCATCGCGATCGCCACGGCGCATATCGTGTGCTTTCAGATGATTGTTAATCAGCAGTTGCAGGCCTTTGCGTTTCATTGCTGGTAGCACTGCGGGCACTACTTCATCGATTAAATCCTGTACGGAGAAAAGCTCGGTCTCGCTCTTCCAGCTATCGTCCGCAAGAATATTCGCTAGCTGAATTTCATCGACCAGGCGCACCAGCACATCAGCTTGATTTGCCAGTTGTTTGCTTTCCGGGGAGTTGAGTTTAGCCGCACTCTCCGCCAGTGACCGTGCGGGTTCTTTCAGCGCATCGCCAATGTTTTGCATAAAGGCCATCCGGCCCTGCTGGTTTTTCTCATACAGGCGCTGTGCCTGCTTGAGTTTCTTGTTCACCAGCACCTCGCGATCCTGATCGCGAATGATGAAGATTTGCGTACGCGGCGCTATCTGGCTGCGGAACATGCGAATTTCATACAGCTCGTTATTGACGGTCGCCTGAATAATCCCCTGATGCTGTTCTGCCATGGTGGTGATGTTTTGCAGATTCAAATGCGGCAGCAGATGGTCGGCAATCTTATTGCTGATAACTGTGCGATTCGATTCCTGATCGTGAACCAGCAGACCGAGTGGCAGCAGTGACACAATCTCTTCATTTATTGCTCGCAAAATACGCAGTTCGTTATTCACTGCGGTGCTGGGAACGCTTTCTGTGCTGCGCCCGGAGAAATGGCGAAAGGTGGTGTAACCAAAAAGCGCCAGTGCCAGCAAACCGATATTCAGCAGCAGTGGCAGCAGAATATTTTGCAATGTATCCAGCAGCAAAGTGCCGTAAGGAACCTGCCAGACCAGCCGCATATCGGTGGAGTTGAGCGCCGAAGAGATTTCAATCTTCGAACTATTAAAGTTAATGCTGACGCTATCCGTTGCTTCTTTCTCATTATTATTGTTACCCGCAGTACCTGCTTCTGGTTCAAGACGGAAGCTATCCAGCGGCATCCCTGGCGGGATTAAATCATTAATAGGCAGATCAAATGCAACCACTGTTGCCAGATGTCCCGGCTGGTTAAAGGTTGTACGCAAGGTAAAATAATGACCGTTCTGCCAGGCAAGACGGCGCAGGTTAGAAAAACTTTCACGTTCATCCAGGGCGTTAGCCTGTTGCAGCATCTCTGCGCGACGAGAATCAACAATGTCACTGACGGTCGATTCTTTAAATCCGGAGGTGAGATCTTTTAACGGCAGGGTCGAGATAAGAATCAGGCTGTTATCCTGACCGTTCAGATAATACATCGACCACGGTACATTTTCTGCGCCCCATAATGTGTCCAGATAAGTAGACATTCGTTGGGTCATCTCAAGCGTTGAGTTGTCGTGAGAACCAAAGATCAGGGCTTCTGTTTTGCGACGCGGTTTTTCCAGATAGTAGACATCCTGTTTCAGACGCGTCTCTTGCAAACTTTCGCTGGTGGAAGGTGAAGTCGTTGCAGCGATGTTGTCGTAGATCTGCCAGGTCACGTAACGCCAGGTATCGACGCGCTTTTGTATAGCATGAGTAATGTCGACAATCTGGTAGCTTTTATCTTTCAGCCAGGCGTTGACTGCGCTTTGTACCATTACACCCATCATCACCAGCAACACAATGATCAACAGTAAAAAGAAGCGGGTAATGCTCCCCGGTAGGAGTGAAAAGCGGGTCGTGGCCGTTGTCTCTTTCTGACGCATTCGTGTTTATGACCTGTTAAAACTTCGCGAAGTGATAGGGCAGTATAAAGGGTACAGTGCGAAATTCCAGACTATTACCCGATAGATGATTCTCTATTCCTCAACGATATGTCTCGTTCTGCCAGATGAGAAATAGATGTACACACCGCATTCTGCTGTACAAATAATCTGCAAAAAAGAAGAGCGAAATTAATTACGGATAAAGAAAAGATGGCGGGAATTATATCTTGTTAATTTTTTGTGAATTATTAACAAGCGTTATAATTTTCCAGCGGTAGTACAAAAAAATAAAAGTTGTGTAAAGAAGGGTAAAAAAAACCGGATGCGAGGCATCCGGTTGAAATAGGGGTAAACAGACATTCAGAAATGAATGACGGTAATAAATAAAGTTAATGATGATAGCGAGACATATTTTAGTTGCGAGTGAAGATTTTGTTTTGGCATTCAGTGCTATCAAGTACTTAAGAATAAGTTATTGATTTTAACCTTGAATTATTATTGCTTGATGTTAGGTGCTTATTTCGCCAATCATCAAGAATCTTAAAAAGTTCCATCATATTTACATTTTGAAACATCTATAGCGACAAATGAAACATCTTAAAAGTTTTAGTATCATATTCGTGTTGGATTATTCTGCATTTTTGGGGAGAATGGACTTGCCGACTGATTAATGAGGGTTAATCAGTATGCAGTGGCATAAAAAAGCAAATAAAGGCATATAACAGAGGGTTAATAACATGAAAGTTAAAGTACTGTCCCTCCTGGTCCCAGCTCTGCTGGTAGCAGGCGCAGCAAACGCTGCTGAAGTTTACAACAAAGACGGCAACAAATTAGATCTGTACGGTAAAGTAGACGGCCTGCACTATTTCTCTGACAACAAGTCAGAAGACGGCGACCAGACCTATGTACGTCTTGGTTTCAAAGGCGAAACTCAGGTTACTGACCAGCTGACCGGTTACGGCCAGTGGGAATATCAGATCCAGGGCAATACCTCTGAAGACAACAAAGAAAACTCCTGGACCCGTGTGGCATTCGCTGGTCTGAAATTCCAGGACGTTGGTTCTTTCGACTACGGTCGTAACTACGGCGTTGTTTACGACGTAACTTCCTGGACCGACGTACTGCCAGAATTTGGTGGCGACACTTACGGTTCTGACAACTTCATGCAGCAGCGTGGTAACGGCTTCGCGACCTACCGTAACACCGACTTCTTCGGTCTGGTTGACGGTCTGAACTTTGCTGTTCAGTACCAGGGTAAAAACGGTAGCGTAAGCGGCGAAGGCATGACCAACAACGGTCGTGGTGCTCTGCGTCAGAACGGCGACGGCGTTGGCGGTTCTGTTACTTATGATTACGAAGGCTTCGGTATCGGTGCTGCAGTTTCCAGCTCCAAACGTACCTGGGATCAGAACAACCTGGGCTTCATCGGTACTGGCGACCGTGCTGAAACCTACACCGGTGGTCTGAAATACGACGCTAACAACATCTACCTGGCTGCTCAGTACACCCAGACCTACAACGCGACTCGCGTAGGTACCCTGGGTTGGGCGAACAAAGCACAGAACTTCGAAGCTGTTGCTCAGTATCAGTTCGACTTCGGTCTGCGTCCGTCTGTAGCATACCTGCAGTCTAAAGGTAAAAACCTGGGTGTCGTTGCTGGTCGTAACTACGACGACGAAGATATCCTGAAATATGTTGATGTTGGTGCTACCTACTACTTCAACAAAAACATGTCCACCTACGTTGACTACAAAATCAACCTGCTGGACGACAACCAGTTCACCCGCGCTGCAGGCATCAACACTGATGATATCGTAGCTCTGGGTCTGGTTTACCAGTTCTAATCTCGATTTATATCGAACAAAGGGCCTGCGGGCCCTTTTTTCATTGTTTTCAGCGTACAAACGCAGTTTTTTGGTGTACTCTTGCGACCGTTCGCATGAGGATAATCACGTATGGAAATAAGATTTACCCGCGTGGCATTGCTGGCTGCCGCGCTCTTCTTTGTTGGTTGCGATCAAAAAACACAACCCGCCAAATCCCACGCTACTGAAGTTACCGTTCTTGAAGGCAAAACGATGGGAACCTTCTGGCGTGCCAGCATCCCTGGCATTGACGCCAAACGCAGTGCTGAACTTAAAGAGAAGATTCAGACCCAGCTGGACGCCGACGATCAGCTGCTTTCGACCTATAAAAAAGACTCCGCGCTGATGCGCTTTAACGACTCGAAAAGTTTGTCGCCGTGGCCGGTAAGTGAAGCGATGGCCGATATCATCACCACCTCGCTGCGCATTGGCGCCAAAACCGATGGCGCGATGGATATTACTGTCGGGCCGCTGGTGAATCTGTGGGGCTTTGGCCCGGAACAACAGCCAGTACAAATCCCGAACCAGGAACAGATCGACGCGATGAAAGCCAAAACAGGTTTGCAGCACCTGACGGTCATTAATCAGTCGCATCAGCAATATCTGCAAAAAGATCTGCCGGATTTATATGTCGATCTCTCCACCGTCGGCGAAGGTTATGCGGCAGATCATCTGGCACGCTTAATGGAGCAGGAAGGTATTTCCCGCTATCTGGTGTCGGTGGGGGGCGCGCTGAACAGCCGTGGCATGAACGGCGAAGGGCAGCCGTGGCGGGTGGCGATCCAAAAACCGACCGATAAAGAGAACGCGGTTCAGGCCGTGGTGGATATCAACGGTCACGGGATTAGCACCTCCGGCAGCTATCGCAACTATTACGAACTGGACGGCAAACGCCTTTCCCATGTTATCGATCCGCAAACCGGGCGTCCCATTGAGCACAATCTGGTCTCCGTGACGGTGATTGCCCCGACGGCGCTGGAAGCCGACGCCTGGGATACAGGTTTGATGGTGCTCGGGCCGGAGAAAGCCAAAGAAGTCGTTCGTCGGGAAGGGCTGGCGGTCTATATGATCACCAAAGAGGGCGATAGCTTTAAAACCTGGATGTCGCCGCAGTTTAAAAGCTTCCTTATTAGCGAAAAAAATTAAAGCGCAAGATTGTTGGTTTTTGCGCGATGGTGACCGGGCAGACTAAAGGCTATCCTTAACCAGGGAGCTGATGATGAAAAACGCCACACGCTTAACTGATGATCAACGCTGGCAATCTGTCTTAGCCCGCGACCCGAACGCCGACGGCGAATTTGTCTTCGCCGTGCGCACCACGGGCATCTTTTGCCGTCCGTCTTGCCGCGCCAGACATGCCTTGCGGGAAAACGTTTCTTTCTATACGGATGCCAGCGAGGCGCTTGCCGCTGGCTTTCGCCCCTGCAAACGTTGTCAGCCAGACAAAGCCAATCCCCAGCAACATCGCCTTGATAAAATTACCCACGCCTGCCGACTGCTGGAACAGGAAACGCCTGTAACGCTGGAAGCCTTAGCCGACCAGGTGGCGATGAGTCCGTTCCATTTGCATCGATTGTTTAAAGCGACGACTGGAATGACGCCTAAAGCCTGGCAACAGGCCTGGCGCGCTCGTCGTTTACGGGAATCTCTGGCAAAAGGGGAAAGCGTGACTCAGGCGATTCTCAATGCCGGATTCCCCGACGGCAGCAGTTACTACCGTAAAGCCGATGAAACGCTGGGCATGACGGCTAAACAGTTTCGTCACGGTGGCGAAAGCCTGGCTGTGCGTTATGCGCTGGCTGATTGTAAGCTGGGTCGTTGCCTGGTGGCAGAAAGCGAGCGGGGGATTTGCGCGATATTACTGGGTGATGATGACGCGACATTAATCAGTGAACTGCGGCAGATGTTTCCCGCTGCCGACAACGCACCCGCTGACCCGACGTTTCAGCAACGCCTACGCGAAGTGATCGCCAGCCTCAATCAGCGCGATACGCCGCTGACGTTGCCGCTGGATATTCGCGGCACCGCTTTTCAACAGCAAGTCTGGCAGGCGCTGCGTACCATTCCTTGCGGTGAAACTGTGAGTTATCAGCAACTGGCAAACACCATCGGCAAACCGAAAGCGGTACGTGCCGTGGCAAGTGCCTGCGCCGCCAATAAGTTAGCGATCGTTATACCTTGTCATCGGGTGGTACGTGGTGATGGCACACTTTCCGGTTACCGCTGGGGTGTTTCGCGTAAAGCACAGTTGCTACGCCGTGAAGCTGAAAACGAGGAAAAATAATGTTGGATCTGTTTGCTGATGCTGAACCGTGGCAAGAACCCCTGGCACCTGGCGCGGTGATCCTGCGCCGTTTTGCCTTTAATACTGCGGAGCAACTGATGCAGGGAATCAGCAATGTCGCCCGCCAGTCACCGTTTCGCCAGATGGTTACCCCCGGCGGATATACCATGTCGGTGGCAATGACCAACTGCGGGCGTCTGGGCTGGACCACCAATCGGCAGGGTTATCTCTATTCGCCCATTGATCCGCAAACAAATAAACCGTGGCCCGCCATGCCGCAGAGTTTTCATAATTTATGTCAACGTGCGGCTACGGCGGCGGGCTATCCAGATTTCCAGCCTGATGCTTGTCTTATCAACCGCTATGCCCCTGGCGCGAAACTGTCGTTACATCAGGATAAAGACGAACCGGATCTGCGCGCACCGATTGTTTCTGTTTCTCTGGGCTTACCCGCGATTTTTCAATTTGGCGGCCTGAAACGAAATGATCCGCTAAAAAGATTGTTGTTGGAACATGGCGATGTGGTGGTATGGGGCGGTGAATCGCGGCTGTTTTATCACGGCATTCAACCGCTCAAAGCGGGCTTTCATCCACTCACCGCCGACTGCCGCTACAATCTGACATTCCGTCATGCAGGTAAAAAAGAATAAAAATAAGAATTATTATTGCTGTGCGCGCGGAGATGTTTAAACTGCGGGCTGTAATTCATTGTCCGGGTTTTCTGCATGGAACTTCTTGTACTTGTCTGGCGGCAGTATCGCTGGCCATTTATCAGTGTGATGGCGCTAAGCCTCGCCAGTGCGGCATTAGGCATTGGCTTAATTGCTTTTATCAATCAGCGCCTTATCGAAACGGCGGATAACAGTCTGCTGGTGCTGCCGGAGTTTCTGGGTTTATTGCTGTTGCTAATGGCAGTGACGCTGGGATCGCAACTGGCACTTACTACGCTGGGGCACCACTTCGTTTACCGACTGCGTAGCGAATTTATCAAGCGGATTCTGGATACCCACGTTGAGCGTATCGAACAACTCGGTAGCGCCTCATTGCTGGCGGGGTTAACCAGCGATGTGCGCAATATCACCATTGCTTTTGTTCGTTTGCCGGAACTGGTGCAGGGGATTATTCTCACTATCGGTTCAGCGGCGTATTTGTGGATGCTGTCGGGCAAAATGTTGCTGGTAACGGCAATCTGGATGGCGGTCACCATCTGGGGCGGTTTTGTGCTGGTGGCGCGGGTATACAAACATATGGCGACCCTGCGTGAAACCGAAGACAAGCTGTACACGGATTTTCAAACCGTTCTGGAAGGGCGCAAAGAGCTGACCCTGAACCGTGAACGCGCCGAGTATGTGTTTAACAACCTCTACATTCCTGATGCGCAAGAGTATCGCCATCATATTATCCGCGCAGACACCTTCCATCTTAGTGCTGTGAACTGGTCAAACATCATGATGTTGGGTGCTATCGGCCTGGTGTTCTGGATGGCGAACAGTCTCGGTTGGGCTGATACCAACGTTGCCGCGACCTATTCGCTGACGCTGTTATTCCTGCGCACGCCGCTGCTTTCTGCGGTTGGCGCATTACCGACGCTGCTGACGGCTCAGGTGGCGTTTAACAAGCTGAACAAATTCGCGCTCGCGCCTTTCAAAGCGGAGTTTCCACGCCCGCAGGCGTTTCCCAACTGGCAAACGCTGGAGCTGCGTAATGTGACGTTTAGTTATCAGGACAACGCGTTTTCCGTTGGGCCGATTAACGTCACCATCAAACGTGGCGAACTGCTGTTTCTGATTGGTGGCAACGGTAGTGGAAAATCGACGCTGGCGATGTTGCTGACGGGGTTGTATCAGCCGCAAAGCGGTGAAATTTTGCTGGATGGTAAACCCATCAGCGGCGAAAAACCGGGAGATTATCGCAAACTGTTTTCGGCCGTGTTTACCGATGTCTGGCTGTTTGATCAACTGCTGGGGCCGGAGGGTAAACCTGCTAATCCGCAACTGGTTGAGAAGTGGCTGGCGCAGTTGAAAATGGCTCATAAGTTGGAGTTAAGTAACGGGCGTATTGTTAACCTGAAGTTATCAAAAGGGCAGAAAAAACGCGTGGCGCTGTTGCTGGCGTTGGCAGAAGAACGCGATATTATCCTGCTGGATGAATGGGCGGCGGATCAAGACCCACACTTCCGCCGTGAGTTTTATCAGGTGCTGCTACCGCTGATGCAGGAGATGGGAAAAACTATTTTCGCCATCAGCCATGATGACCATTACTTTATCCACGCCGACCGCCTGCTGGAGATGCGCAACGGGCAACTTAGCGAACTGACGGGCGAAGAGCGCGATGCTGCTTCGCGTGATGCTGTTGCCCGGACGGCATAATATTTTGACGCTGACCTGGCGGCTCGCTGCCGCCAGGTCAATATTCTAAAAATCCCTTCATTTCTAATAACCCTATAATTAATCAACGAAATTATAATGTTTCTAAAATTAGAATATAATTTATAAACATTATTTAAATGTTGTTACTTAAGTGTTACCGTTGATGCCGCGCAAATCTCACCTGCAATAAAGCGACTAAAAGTAAGGCATTAACAAGATGAAAAAAGTGACTGCCATGCTCTTCTCGATGGCCGTGGGGCTTAATGCCGTTTCGATGGCGGCAAAAGCGAAAGCGTCCGAGGAGCAGGAAACTGATGTACTGTTGATTGGCGGCGGCATTATGAGCGCCACGTTGGGGACCTATTTACGCGAGCTGGAGCCTGAATGGTCGATGACCATGGTGGAGCGCCTGGAGGGTGTCGCGCAGGAGAGTTCGAACGGCTGGAACAACGCCGGAACCGGGCATTCTGCACTGATGGAACTGAACTACACCCCGCAAAACGCCGATGGCAGCATCAGTATTGAAAAAGCAGTCGCCATTAACGAAGCATTTCAGATTTCCCGCCAGTTCTGGGCGCACCAGGTCGAGCGCGGCGTGCTGCGTACTCCGCGTTCATTTATCAATACCGTTCCGCACATGAGCTTTGTCTGGGGCGAAGATAACGTCAATTTCCTGCGTGCCCGCTATGCGGCATTGCAACAAAGTTCGCTGTTTCGCGGTATGCGTTACTCTGAAGATCACGCGCAAATCAAAGAGTGGGCTCCGTTAGTGATGGAAGGGCGCGATCCGCAGCAGAAAGTGGCGGCTACACGCACAGAAATCGGCACTGATGTGAACTACGGTGAGATCACCCGCCAGTTAATTGCTTCCTTGCAGAAGAAATCTAACTTCTCGCTGCAACTCAGCAGTGAAGTCCGCGCCCTCAAACGTAATGACGATAACACCTGGACCGTCACCGTTGCCGATCTGAAAAACGGCACAGCACAGAACATCCGCGCGAAATTTGTCTTTATCGGCGCGGGCGGTGCGGCGCTGAAGCTGTTACAGGAATCGGGTATTCCGGAAGCGAAAGACTACGCTGGTTTCCCGGTTGGTGGGCAGTTCCTTGTTTCGGAAAACCCGGACGTGGTTAACCATCATCTGGCGAAGGTCTATGGGAAAGCCTCCGTTGGCGCACCACCGATGTCGGTTCCGCATATCGATACCCGTGTGCTGGACGGTAAACGCGTAGTGCTGTTTGGGCCATTTGCCACCTTCTCAACCAAATTCCTCAAAAACGGTTCACTGTGGGATCTGATGAGTTCCACCACCACCTCTAACGTGATGCCGATGATGCACGTCGGGCTGGATAATTTCGATCTGGTGAAATATCTGGTAAGTCAGGTGATGTTGAGTGAAGAGGATCGTTTTGAAGCGTTGAAAGAGTACTATCCGCAGGCGAAAAAAGAGGACTGGCGTTTGTGGCAAGCAGGACAGCGTGTGCAGATTATCAAACGCGATGCCGAGAAAGGCGGCGTGCTGCGTCTGGGTACAGAAGTGGTCAGCGACCAGCAAGGAACCATTGCCGCGCTGCTGGGGGCATCGCCGGGGGCGTCAACTGCCGCGCCGATTATGTTGAATCTGCTGGAAAAAGTATTTGGTGATCGTGTTTCCAGTCCGCGATGGCAGGCCACGTTGAAAGCGATCGTTCCGTCTTATGGCCGTAAGCTGAACGGCGATGTGGCGGCAACAGAACGCGAGTTGCAGTACACCAGCGAAGTGCTGGGGCTGAAATACGATAAGCCGCAGGCGGCAGACAGTACGCCGAAACCGCAGTTGAAACCGCAACCCGTTCAAAAAGAAGTGGCGGATATTGCGTTGTAATGATGTGCCACATCCGGCATGGTATGCCGGATGTGGCGTAACCGTCTTATTCGGCCTACGGGGTGCCGCACCTCACAGCAGTTTAGCGAACTACCGCGTTGTCAATTTTCTCTTCCGCCTTCCAGACCCGGTACTTCACATCCACATTGTCTGGCGTATACACCACGATCGGCAGCTTACTGTTGTAACGCAGCATTCCAGCATCGCCCAGATACGCGGTGACAAATTTCTTCTCTTTCTTGCCATCCGGGCAGACCATCATCGTCGAAACCGGGGAGCTTACTTTATCAAAGACATAATAATCATAGCCCCAGCCTTCCAGCGTTTTGCTTTCCAGCTTCCCGCCGAGACGATGCAAATTGCAATCGACTTCCAGCGTCTGACCGATTAACAGTTCTACTTTCAGGGTAGATTCATCTTCTTGCGGAGTTAACTGAATCACCTGACGCTTCATGCCTTTTTCAGCTTGTGGATAAGGCGCTACTTTCTCCAGTGGCTGGACACTCTCTGCCGCCCAGGCGGAGGTGGTAGCGAAAGCGGCAAACAATACTGCAGGTAGAATGGTCTTCATTTTTGCTTTCCTTCTTCATTTATAGGTTTTCACCGATGATGTCGCTGAAGGTTAACATATTCATCAGATTTATTAATTTGCTTTATGAATAACTTAAAGAATATTCAGACAATTTTACCTGCCCTTTTAGTGTTAAATTCTGATGAATGGTGAAGCCTGGAGAAATATTTCTGGTGAATTAATCGCTATATAAATATGTTTATAACCATTTGAAATGTGAGCAAAAGCTCGTTTTTGCCACTCTTCCCACCACTCTTTTGATCCTGCTACAGGTTTTACCCCGATCGGGGTATGCATCTTTGACACATCCTTTAATATCTTAGCGGCTATAAAAATGGCTTATTAATTATGCGGTTTATTTGGTCGCTCTCAGTTTTCAGAGCGCGTTAATGATGGAAGGTCAATGTGAAGATTGATGCATCCCGTCGGGGCATACTCACTGGTCGCTGGCGCAAAGCCAGTAACGGTATACGTCCGCCCTGGTCCGGTGATGAATCTCATTTTCTGACCTATTGCACCCGCTGCGACGCCTGTATTAATGCTTGTGAAAACAACATTCTGCAACGCGGCGCGGGTGGCTATCCGAGCGTTAATTTCAAAAATAACGAGTGCAGCTTCTGTTACGCCTGCGCGCAGGCTTGCCCCGAATCGCTATTTTCTCCGCGCCACACCAGGGCCTGGGATTTGCAGTTCACCATTGGGGACGCGTGCCTGGCGTATCAGTCAGTTGAATGCCGCCGCTGTCAGGATAGCTGCGAGCCAATGGCAATTATCTTTCGCCCGACGCTCTCCGGGATCTACCAGCCGCAACTTAATAGCCAACTTTGCAACGGATGTGGAGCATGTGCAGCCAGCTGTCCGGTATCAGCCATAACTGCGGAGTATCTCCATGCACACTAACTGGCAAGTTTGCAGCCTGGTCGTGCAGGCCAAAAGCGAACGAATTTCAGACATCAGCACCCAACTGAACGCCTTTACCGGCTGTGAAGTTGCTGTCAGCGACGCGCCGAGCGGTCAGTTGATTGTGGTGGTGGAAGCAGAAGACAGCGAAACGCTGATCCAAACCATTGAGTCAGTACGCAACGTAGAGGGCGTGCTGGCGGTGTCGCTGGTTTATCACCAGCAGGAAGAGCAAGGTGAGGAAACACCATGAAACTCAGTCGTCGTAGCTTTATGAAAGCTAACGCCGTTGCGGCCGCTGCGGCGGGCGCCCGGCCTCTA
>NZ_AEJZ01000170.1:0-17845 GCF_000208525.1 Escherichia sp. TW14182 | reverse complement strand
GGGAGAGGGTTAGGGTGAGGGGAACAGGCCGCACCCAGGCCGCATATGCAGAGTCACTACCAGATTTCAACATAGCGAATCGTCGCCATACTTATTTCGCCAACTATTTATCCATTGGGGCTACTATGTTCTCCACACTCCACCGCACTCTATTTGCGCTGCTGGCTTGTGCGTCTTTTATCGTCCATGCTGCCGCGCCAGATGAAATCACCACCGCCTGGCCGGTGAATGTCGGGCCACTAAACCCGCACCTTTACACGCCTAACCAGATGTTCGCCCAGAGCATGGTTTATGAACCGCTGGTGAAATACCAGGCAGATGGTTCGGTGATGCCGTGGCTGGCAAAAAGCTGGATCCATTCGGAAGATGGTAAAACCTGGACCTTCACCCTGCGTGATGACGTGAAATTCTCCAACGGTGAACCGTTCGATGCCGAGGCGGCGGCAGAAAACTTCCGCGTAGTGCTCGATAACCGTCAACGTCACGCCTGGCTGGAGCTGGCAAACCAGATTGTTGATGTTAAAGCACTCAGTAAAACGGAGCTGCAAATCACCCTGAAAAGCGCCTACTATCCTTTCCTGCAAGAACTGGCCCTGCCCCGTCCTTTCCGTTTTATCGCTCCCTCGCAGTTTAAAAACCATGAAACCATGAACGGAATTAAAGCGCCGATTGGCACCGGACCGTGGATTTTGCAGGAATCAAAACTGAATCAGTACGATGTCTTCGTCCGTAACGAAAACTACTGGGGCGAAAAGCCGGCGATTAAAAAGATCACCTTTAACGTGATCCCGGACCCGACTACCCGCGCGGTGGCGTTTGAAACTGGCGATATCGACCTGCTGTACGGAAACGAAGGGTTATTACCGCTCGATACCTTCGCCCGCTTTAGCCAGAACCCGGCTTACCACACCCAACTGTCACAGCCGATCGAAACCGTGATGCTGGCGCTCAATACCGCCAAAGCCCCCACCAACGAGCTGGCAGTACGTGAAGCTCTTAATTACGCGGTAAACAAAAAATCGCTGATTGATAACGCGTTATATGGCACCCAGCAGGTCGCCGACACCCTGTTTGCCCCTTCTGTGCCCTACGCCAACCTCGGCCTGAAACCGCGCCAGTACGATCCGCAAAAAGCGAAAGCGTTGCTGGAAAAAGCCGGTTGGACGCTGCCTGCGGGCAAAGACATCCGCGAGAAAAATGGTCAGCCGCTGCGCATTGAACTTTCGTTCATCGGCACCGATGCGTTAAGCAAATCGATGGCGGAAATCATTCAGGCTGATATGCGCCAGATTGGCGCAGATGTCTCGCTGATTGGCGAAGAAGAGAGCAGTATCTATGCTCGTCAGCGTGACGGTCGTTTTGGCATGATTTTCCACCGCACCTGGGGCGCGCCATACGATCCACACGCCTTCCTGAGTTCAATGCGCGTACCGTCGCACGCTGACTTCCAGGCACAGCAAGGTTTAGCCGACAAGCCGCTGATTGATAAAGAGATCGGCGAAGTGCTGGCGATCCACGACGAAACGCAACGTCAGGCGCTGTATCGCGACATTCTGACCCGTCTGCATGACGAGGCGGTTTATCTGCCTATCAGTTACATCTCAATGATGGTGGTATCAAAACCGGATCTGGGTAACATCCCCTACGCGCCGATCGCCACCGAAATTCCGTTCGAACAGATTAAACCGGTGAAACCTTAATGTTGCGTTACGTATTACGCCGCTTTCTGCTGCTGATCCCGATGGTGCTCGCCGCCTCGGTGATCATTTTTCTGATGTTGCGCCTCGGCACCGGCGACCCGGCACTCGACTATTTGCGTTTATCTAACCTGCCGCCGACGCCGGAGATGCTGGCCTCTACCCGCACCATGCTGGGACTGGATCAGCCGCTGTACGTCCAGTACGGCACCTGGTTGTGGAAGGCGCTGCATCTTGACTTTGGTATCTCATTCGCCAGCCAACGCCCGGTGCTCGACGATATGCTGAACTTCCTGCCCGCAACATTGGAACTGGCAGGAGCGGCGCTGGTGTTAATTCTGCTCACTTCCGTGCCGCTCGGTATCTGGGCGGCGCGCCATCGCGACCGCCTGCCGGATTTCGCCGTGCGTTTCATCGCGTTTCTTGGCGTCTCAATGCCTAACTTCTGGCTGGCGTTTTTACTGGTGATGGCGTTTTCGGTGTATCTGCAATGGCTACCCGCGATGGGTTACGGCGGCTGGCAGCACATCATTTTGCCGGCGGTTTCCATCGCCTTTATGTCGCTGGCGATTAACGCGCGGCTGCTGCGCGCCAGTATGCTGGACGTCGCCGGTCAGCGTCACGTGACCTGGGCACGGCTGCGCGGGCTTAACGCTAAACAGACCGAACGCCGCCATATTCTGCGTAATGCCTCGCTGCCGATGATCACCGCCGTGGGGATGCACATCGGCGAACTGATCGGCGGGACGATGATTATCGAAAACATCTTTGCCTGGCCGGGGGTAGGACGCTATGCGGTGTCGGCGATTTTTAACCGTGACTATCCGGTAATTCAATGCTTTACGCTGATGATGGTGGTGGTTTTTGTGGTCTGTAATTTGATTGTTGATTTACTCAACGCCGCGCTGGACCCGCGTATTCGTCGTCATGAAGGAGCGCACGCGTGAACTTTTTCCTCTCTTCCCGCTGGTCGGTACGCCTGGCGCTGATCATTATCGCCCTGCTGGCGCTGATTGCGCTCACCAGCCAGTGGTGGCTGCCGTATGACCCACAGGCGATTGATCTGCCGTCGCGCCTGCTCTCGCCGGATGCGCAGCACTGGCTGGGCACCGATCACTTAGGGCGTGATATTTTCTCGCGGCTGATGGCGGCGACCCGCGTGTCGCTCGGTTCGGTAATGGCCTGCCTGCTGCTGGTGCTGACATTAGGGCTGGTTATTGGCGGCAGCGCCGGACTGATTGGCGGACGCGTTGATCAGGCCACCATGCGCGTCGCCGATATGTTTATGACCTTCCCGACGTCGATTCTGTCGTTCTTTATGGTTGGCGTGCTCGGCACCGGGCTGACCAACGTAATTATCGCCATCGCCCTGTCGCACTGGGCGTGGTATGCACGCATGGTGCGCAGCCTGGTGATTTCGCTACGCCAGCGCGAGTTTGTGCTGGCGTCACGACTTTCCGGCGCGGGGCATGTGCGGGTGTTTGTCGATCATCTGGCAGGCGCGGTGCTCCCTTCGCTGCTGGTGCTGGCGACGCTGGATATCGGCCATATGATGCTTCACGTCGCGGGGATGTCCTTCCTCGGCCTTGGCGTGACCGCGCCGACCGCCGAATGGGGCGTGATGATTAACGACGCGCGTCAGTATATCTGGACTCAGCCGCTGCAAATGTTCTGGCCGGGGCTGGCGCTGTTTATCAGCGTGATGGCCTTTAACCTGGTGGGTGACGCACTGCGCGATCATCTGGACCCTCATCTGGTGACGGAGCACGCACACTAATGCCACAACAGATTGAACTGCGCGATATCGCGCTACAGGCCGTGCAGCCGCTGGTACACGGAGTATCATTAACTCTGCAACGCGGGCGCGTGCTGGCGTTAGTCGGTGGTAGCGGCAGCGGGAAATCATTAACCTGCGCGGCGGCTCTGGGCATTCTGCCCGCAGGCGTTCGCCAGACGGCGGGAGAAATTTTAGCCGATGGCAAACCGGTTTCGCCCTGCGCGCTACGCGGTATCAAAATTGCCACCATCATGCAGAACCCGCGCAGCGCCTTTAATCCGCTGCACACCATGCACACCCACGCGCGGGAAACCTGCCTGGCACTGGGGAAACCCGCCGATGACGCCACGCTTATCGCTGCCATAGAAGCGGTGGGGCTGGAAAACGCCGCGCGCGTGCTGAAGCTGTACCCGTTCGAGATGAGCGGCGGTATGTTGCAGCGCATGATGATTGCGATGGCGGTGCTGTGCGAATCGCCGTTTATCATCGCCGATGAACCAACCACCGACCTTGATGTAGTAGCGCAAGCGCGCATCCTCGATCTACTGGAAAGCATTATGCAAAAACAAGCGCCGGGGATGCTGCTGGTCACCCATGATATGGGCGTAGTAGCGCGTCTGGCGGACGATGTGGCGGTAATGTCTCACGGCAAGATTGTTGAACAGGGCGATGTAGAAACGCTGTTTAACGCCCCCAAACATACGGTGACGCGCAGCCTGGTTTCCGCTCATCTCGCCCTCTACGGTATGGAGCTGGCATCATGACTTTACTTAACGTCTCCAACCTTTCACATCACTATGCGCACGGTGGATTCAGCGGTAAGCACCAGCATCAGGCGGTACTCAATAACGTTTCTCTGACCCTGAAAAGCGGTGAAACCGTCGCCCTGCTGGGACGCAGTGGCTGCGGAAAGAGTACCCTCGCGCGGCTGCTGGTAGGCTTAGAGTCGCCCTCACAAGGGAATATTAGCTGGCGTGGCGAACCGCTGGCGAAACTCAATCGCGCGCAACGTAAAGCGTTCCGCCGTGATATTCAGATGGTGTTTCAGGACTCCATCAGCGCCGTTAACCCACGCAAAACCGTGCGCGAGATCCTGCGAGAACCGATGCGCCACCTGCTATCGCTGAAAAAAGCCGAACAACTGGCGCGCGCCAGTGAAATGCTGAAGGCGGTAGATCTCGATGACAGCGTGCTCGACAAACGCCCACCGCAATTAAGCGGCGGTCAGCTCCAGCGCGTCTGCCTGGCGCGCGCGCTGGCGGTCGAACCGAAACTGCTGATTCTGGATGAAGCCGTTTCTAACCTTGATCTCGTGTTACAAGCGGGCGTCATTCGTCTACTGAAAAAGCTACAACAACAGTTTGGCACCGCCTGCCTGTTCATCACCCACGACTTACGCTTGGTGGAACGTTTCTGTCAGCGGGTGATGGTGATGGACAACGGACAAATCGTCGAAACCCAGGTGGTGGGAGAGAAATTAACTTTTTCCTCTGACGCCGGACGTGTGCTACAAAACGCGGTATTACCCGCATTCCCCGTGCGCCGTCGCGCCACTGAAAAGGTTTAACGCAAATGCAACGAGTCACCATCACGCTTGATGACGATTTACTGGAGACGCTGGACAGCCTGAGCCAGCGTCGTGGCTATAACAACCGTTCCGAAGCTATCCGCGATATTCTGCGCAGCGCCCTGGCGCAGGAGGCCACCCAGCAGCACGGCACACAAGGTTTCGCAGTGCTGTCGTATGTGTATGAGCACGAAAAACGCGACTTAGCCAGCCGTATTGTCTCCACCCAGCATCATCACCACGATCTCTCGGTCGCCACGCTGCATGTCCACATTAATCACGACGACTGTCTGGAAATCGCCGTGCTGAAAGGTGACATGGGTGACGTGCAGCATTTTGCCGATGACGTTATCGCCCAGCGCGGCGTGCGACACGGGCATTTACAGTGCTTGCCGAAGGAAGATTGAGTTATTTCTGAAACGCGGAAAGAAAAGATATTAACTGAACTTAATTTATAAAATTAAGTTCAGTTGCATAGATAGATCCTGTAAAGGCAGATGTTCTGCGTAATGAACGCCGCTAAAATTTATAAATGATTCAAACGCTCATTCAGCGTTTCAATAATATAGGTATTAACAGAGACTTGTTGCTGCGCAGCCGCATTATTAAGGCGTTCACTCAGCGATTCTGGATAGCGTAACGTAAAGGTCTTAATCTTTTCTGTACGCGCATAAGGCTCAATACCCGCAGCTTTACAATCCTCAAGATACTCTCGCAGGGAAAGCTCCCCCTCTTTTTGCAGCCCCTGAATGCTGTCAGAGACAAAATCACAATAACCTGACAAGCCCAGGAATTTGCCACGAAATGCATTCAGTTCTGGCACATAGGTAATTACAGCAGGTTGCCCGGCAATCTCCATAGAATTTGGCGTCTTCAGTTTGATCATGGTTTTACCCCTATACTTAGTAACCAGTCACGCACGCTTTCTACAGCGCCTTTATCGGTATCTGGCGACGGATGAGGCCGATGGAAACACGCAACGCTCATATTTAGTATGAACTTACAACGCGAGCCTCTTCCTTCCTTAATTTCTCCGCCTAATGCTTTAACCAGTGACTCTATATCAGACCACTTAATCCCTTGAGGAACAGGAGATTTAAATATTTGATCCAATGTATTTTTTTGTTTCTTCCGTAAAGCCTGTACCTGTGTTCTCATGGCATGTCCTTATGACTTCACTTTATGACATCAATAGTATGACATCACAATATGAAGTCAAGTTTCCCTTCCTTACGCCATTGTTCCAATCGTCTTTCTGAATCGCAGCAGCGCGATGGTGAAAAACGCGCCGCCAATTGCCATCAGCGTCAGGAATTGCGGCCAGACGATTTCGAATCCGGCACCACGGTAGAGAATGGCCTGCGCGAGGCTGACAAAGTGTGTCGTCGGCATGGTCAGCATAATGTCCTGCACCATCTGCGGCATACTTTCGCGCGGCGTGGAACCACCGGAAAGCATTTGCAGCGGCAGCAGCACCAGAATCACCAGCAGCCCCAGTTGCGGCATTGAGCGCGCTATCGTCCCCATGAAAATGCCGATTGACGTGGTGGCAAACAGACTGAGCGCCACGCCAAGCATAAACAGCGGGATCGAGCCTTCTATCGGTACGCCCAGCACGCCTTTTACCATCAGCACCAGCGATAATCCCGACACCACCAGCACCACCAGCCCCATCGACCAGACCTTCGCCATCATGATCTCAAACGGCGTTATCGGCATCACCAGTAAATGTTCCACCGTGCCGTGTTCACGCTCGCGGATCAGCGCCGATCCGGTCAAAACAATCGCCAGCATGGTAATGTTGTTGATGATCGCCATCACCCCACCAAACCACGCGGGATCGAGATTCGGGTTAAAGCGCATCCGGGTTTCCAGCGATACCAACGGTTCGCTGTTATCACGGTAGCGCGCGACAAAGCTGTTCACTTCACCGTTGATAATATTCTGGATATACCCGTTGCCAGTGAATGCCTGGCTCATGCGCGTGGCATCGACGTTCACCTGAATATCCGGCTGGCGTCCGGCGAGGACATCACGCTGAAAATTAGGCGGAATATTTACCGCAAAGGTATAGCGCCCGGCGTCCAGTCCGGCATCCATCTCATCGGCAGTGATCATCTCCGGCGGCAAAAACCACGGGCGGTAGAAGCTGTTAACGATCCGGTTCGACAACTGCGATTGATCCATATCGGCAATGGCGATCGGCGCCAGGTTTAACGATCCTGGCGTGACGGTTGCCGACGAGTACACCGACACCGTAAACGAGAAGATAATCAGCGTCAGCATTGCTTTATCACCAAGCAGGCTGCGCAACTCTTTGATACCCAGATTAAAAATATTGCGTAAATGGCGCATCATCCCTCCTGTTTTTTCAGCAGCAGGATGCTTAAGCCCATCACCAGCGGTATGGCTATCAGCAACGGGATAAAAAGTTGCCACAAGTCCGTCAGATCCAGCGCCTTCGAAAACGTCCCGCGCGCGATAGTCAGAAAATGACTGGTAGGATAAACCTCGCCGATCCAACGCCCCGGCCCTTCCAGCGATGCCACCGGATCGATCATCCCGGAAAACTGCGTCGCCGGAATCAACGTGATAATCGCCGTACCGAAAATGGCGGCAATCTGGCTCTTCATAAAAGTGGAGATCAGCAGCCCCATTCCGGTGGCAATGATGATATACAGCAACGCCGCCAGGGTGAGCGTCAGGAAGCTGCCTTTATGCGGCACGCCAAACACAAACACCGACAAGGCGCAGAGCAGGAAAAAGTTCAGCATCCCCAGCGCGATGTACGGTAGCTGTTTGCCGAGCAAAAATTCGCTACGCGTGGTGGGGGTCACGTAAAGGTTGATAATCGACCCCAACTCTTTTTCCCGCACCACGCTAAGGGCGCTTAGCATTGACGGGATCATCATCAGCAGAAGCGGGATCACCGCCGGAACAATCGCTGGCAGGCTTTTTACGTCCGGGTTATAGCGATAGCGCGTCTCAATATTCATCAGTCCGCTTTGGCTGGCGGGCGTCGATTGCCGGCTCGCCACATCCTGTAACCAACTCTGGTGCATCGCCTGCACGTAACCTTTTACCGTTTCGGCACGGCTGGGCATCGCACCGTCGATCCAGACACCGAGCTCCACAGGCGTACCACGCGCGATATCACGCCCGAAATTGGGCGGGATCTCAATCGCCACCGTGATATCGCCCGCGCGCATCCGGCGGTCAAGCTCGTCATAACTGGTGAGCGGCGGTTGTTCGATAAAGTAACGGGAACCGGAGAGATTGAGCATCCACGCCTGGCTGCTGACGGTCTGGTCGCGGTCGAGCACCGCAAAGCGCAGGTTTTCCACATCCATACTGATGCCATAGCCCATTATCAGCATCAGGATCACCGTTCCCATCAGCGCCAGCGTCGAACGCACCGGATCGCGTCGCAGTTCCAGTGCTTCGCGGCGGCTGTAGCTAAACAGACGGCGCAGGCTAAATCCCTGACGCGGCGCATGGGTAGCGTTGCGCACCACGGGCGGTGCTTCGGCTTCGTTGCTCTGCCCCGCCGCCTCCTGCAAACAGGCGATAAATGCCTCTTCCAGACTGGCGGCTCCGCGTTTCTCAACCAGTTCCTGCGGTGTACCGCTGGCGAGCACTTTTCCGGCGTGCATCAGCGAGATACGGTCGCAGCGTTCCGCTTCGTTCATAAAGTGGGTGGAGATGAAAATGGTCACTTTGTCCTGGCGCGAGAGATCGACCATCAACTGCCAGAACATATCCCTCGCCACCGGATCGACGCCAGAAGTAGGTTCATCGAGGATTAACATCTCCGGGCGATGAATCACCGCCACCGCCAGCGAAAGCCGCTGGCGAATGCCGAGCGGCAATGACTCCGGCAGCACATCTTCAACGTCATTGAGCTTAAAACGCTCGCTCATTTCAGCCACTCGCGCAGGAATTTCCGCTTCCGGGATGTGAAACAAACGAGCATGTAACTCCAGGTTTTGCCGCACGGTGAGTTCGTTATAGAGCGAAAACGCCTGCGACATATAGCCCACCCGACGGCGAGTATCGATATCTTTTGGATCAACCGGTTGCCCAAACAGCCACGCCTCACCTTCGCTGGCGGGCAGCAGCCCAGTAAGCATTTTCATGGTGGTGGATTTACCGCAGCCGTTCGAACCGAGGAAGCCAAAAATCTCCCCGCGTGGAATGCGGAAATTGACGTGATCAACGGCAACGAAGGAACCAAAACGCATGGTCAGATCGCGCGCTTCGATGGCAATCTCTGCGTTTTCAGGTTGATACGGTGGGATCACTACCGCCTGATGCGCCTGGCGTTGCGCTTGCGGTAACAGATTAATAAATGCTTCTTCCAGCGTGGCGCTTTGCGTTTGCTGACGCAGTTCTTCGGCGCTACCGGTCGCCAGCACTTCTCCGGCATTCATCGCCACCAGCCAGTCGAAGCGTTCGGCCTCTTCCATATAGGCGGTGGCGACCAGCACGCTCATATTGCTCTGCCGCTGGCGAATACTGTCGATGAGATCCCAGAACTGAGCGCGAGAGAGCGGGTCAACCCCCGTCGTTGGCTCATCAAGAATCAACAATTCCGGGTCGTGGATTAACGCACAGCATAGTCCAAGTTTTTGCTTCATCCCGCCGGAGAGCTTTCCCGCCGGACGATCGCGAAACGGTGCTAACCCGGTGCTGGTCAGCAGCTCATTAATTCGGACTTCCCGCTCCGCTTTGTCGTGACCGAACAGGCGGGCGAAAAAATCGACGTTTTCATATACCGACAAGGTGTGGTAGAGGTTTTTGCCCAGCCCCTGCGGCATCCAGGCGATGCGCGGGCAGACGTCGCGGCGATGCTTCGGGTCGCGCATATCGCCGCCCAGCACGATCACGTTGCCCTGCTCAATGACGCGGGCACCGGAAATCAGCGATAACAAACTCGACTTCCCGACGCCGTCCGGGCCAATCAGCCCGACCATGCAGCGTGCCGGAATATCGAGAGTGATATTGTTCAGCGCAACGGTTTTTCCATAATGCTGGCTCACGCCCGCCAGTTGCGCGACAGGCGGAACGGGAACCAGTTCCAGATGCGTCATTGCGGCAACCTCACCACCAGGTCTTCAGGCCACGGACGTTCTTCGTTCACCCGCACCCACGCCACGCCCGGCAAACCGGTTTTGACATATTCCAGATGTTGCTGGAGTAATTCCGGTGGGATACGCGCTTTGACGCGGAACATCAGTTTCAGCCGTTCATCGCTGGTTTCGACGGTTTTTGGCGTGAACTGGGCGACGCTGGCGACAAAACTGATGGTCGCAGGAATACGCAGATCTGGCGCGGCATCGAGGATCAGCCGTGCTTCGCCGCCTAGTTTCAGTGTGCCCGCCTGTTCGGTTGGCAGGAAGAAGGTCATATAAACGTCGCTCAGATCGACCATATTCAGCACCCGACCGCCTGCCGCCAGCACTTCGCCTGGCTCAGCAACCCGATACTGCACACGCCCATCGCGCGGGGCTTTTAGTTCACTGTCATCGATATCTGCGGCAATGCGCCGTTCAGTGGCTTGCGCGGCTTCTACACGAGTTTGTGCCTGAATGATATTGGTACGTGCCGCTTCAATAGCGGCTTTAGAAGCCGAAACCTGGGCTTTTGCCGACTCCAGCGCAGCACGGGCGCTTTCGGCAGCGGCGCGGTCGTCATCCAGTTGTTGCGCAGAAATAGCCCCACGATGGGCGAGCGAGCGGGAACGCGTATGGCGTTTGGCAACGGAGTCCAGTTCGGCCTGGCGTTGATTAACCAGTGACTGTGCGGCACGAGTTTCACTTTGCCGCTGTTCCAGCAAAGCCTGCGCGGCGGCAACAGCACTTTGCGCCTCTTTGATTTGCGCGATGGCTTCCAGTCGCTGCTCCTGCAACACGCGAGTGTCCATCTTCGCCAGCACTTCACCTTCACGGACAAACTGCCCCTCTTTCACCAGAATGGTGTCGATACGCCCGGCAATTTTACTGGCGATATCCACTTCCGTCGCTTCAATGCGACCATTACTGACGGCAAAACCCTCCGGTACACCTGCCGGACGCAATAACCACCACGCCAGGACGGCAGCAACCGCCAGTAACCCTACAACCCACCACGCCAGATGGCGCTTAATCTTATCCATAATCGACCCGCCATAATCCCTGTAAGTAAACGACGCGTGTTACAGCAGCCGCCGAACGATGTTCAGCGAATTCTTCCATCCGGGATGAGAAGGAAACGGCATATACGACCAGGGCGCCGCAAGATGAGCGCCAACGGGAAAAGCTTAGTGAAAACGGGTAGTAATGTTGTCATCATCAGCATTCCTGGCCGTAAATGAAACACGCATACTCATAATTGAAATCAATTAAATACTAACAGTTATATTCATGTTGTCTATTTGATTACAATCAGCTTGTGATACATCACGATGTTCTACATTTCGATTACGTTTTTAACCCAAAATATCCTTAACAGGAACGGTGACTATCACGCAGTGTTATTATTCTCTTGTGTACAAATATCTTACCGAAAGGTAATAAGGTATTTTTGCGAAAAGAGGGTGGATGAGAAAAAGCAGCGTTTTAAGCAACGATGAAAAATAAGGAAAAGATATTCATTCAGAATTAGCTGTAGGATAAATATTTATTTGCCAGCATTAACTCGCCTATAAAATTCAATACTCAGAACAATAAATCCGGTTATAGTAAAGTTACTTTCTACAATTAGTGGTATCTCATTGTTATATTTAATTAACTAAAAATACTACTTACACGCTTTCTGACATTAGCGGAAACGCATATGGAGATTGAGATGAACATATATATCGGATGGTTGTTTAAATTAATCCCTTTGATAATGGGTATAATATGCATCGCGTTAGGTGATTTTGTATTAGCAGGTTCTGGGCAAAGTGAATATTTCGTTGCAGGGCATGTTTTAATTTCTCTTTCTGCAATATGCCTGGCGTTGTTCACTACTGCATTTATTATGCATCTCTCAGTTAAATCATGGTGTGAATAAATTCTACAACACGCTATTTCCTATTATTGGTTATGCAGGTTCCGTTGCAACGATGATTTGGGGATGGTCTCTGCTGGCAAGTGATAATGTGATGGCGGATGAATTTGTTGCCGGGCACGTTATTTTTGGTGTTGGGATGATTGCCGCCTGCGTATCAACCGTCGCGGCATCTTCCGGGCATTTTCTGCTCATCCCGAAAAACGCAGCAGGGAGTAAAAGCGATGGAACTCCGCTTCAGGCTTATTCTTCGTTTATTGGTAATTGCTTAATTGCCGTGCCACTACTTCTGACTCTCTTTGGTTTCCTCTGGTCAGTTGCGCTTTTGCGTAGTGCAGATATTCCAGCGCATTATGTTGCAGGCCATGTATTCCTGGGGCTAACGGCAATTTGCGCTTGTCTTATTGGCCTGGTCGCCACTATTGTTCATCAAACGCGGAACACATTCTCAGCGAAAGAACATTGGCTCTGGTGTTATTGGGTTATTTTGCTCGGCTCACTTACCGTTATTCAGGGTATCTACGTATTAATCAGTTCAGATGCAAGCGCCCGTCTGGCACCCGGCATTATTCTCATTTGTCTGGGGATGATCTGCTACAGCATTTTCTCCAAAGTGTGGCTGTTGGCGTTAGTCTGGAGACGCACCTGTTCGTTAACCAACAGAATACCAATGATACCGGTATTTACCTGTCTGTTTTGCCTGTTCCTCGCGGCGTTCCTTGCTGAAATTGCGCAAATCGATATGGCTTACTTTATTCCCTCGCGAGTTTTGGTGGGCTTAGGTGCAGTGTGTTTTACGCTGTTTTCAATCGTTTCTATATTAGAAGCGGGTTCTGCGAAAAAATAATAGAAAAGGCTTTAGATAAGGTGTCGAATGTCTTATCTGGGCTTTATTCAGGTTAATCCCCCCTGGTTACACCGCGAAAACGAGGGGGCATTTTGCTTCTTATTCTGCCGCCAAATCCTGCGCACAAGCCCACGCACTCGACCATGCCCACTGGAAGTTATAGCCCCCCAGCCAGCCGGTGACGTCCATCACTTCACCAATGAAGTACAGCCCCGGCACTTTGCGCGCTTCCATTGTCCGTGAAGAGAGTTCGTTGGTGTCCACTCCGCCGAGCGTCACTTCGGCGGTGCGATAGCCTTCAGTGCCGTTAGGTTGTACGCGCCAGTCGGTCAATGTGGTAATCAGCGCCTGTTGATCACGCACGTTGAGCTGTTTTAGCGAGACATCCGGGATTTGCCCGAGTTGTTGTAACCGTTCAACCAACCGTTTCGGCAGATGAACCGCCAGGGTGTTCTTCAGGCTCTGGTTTGGATGTGCGTTACGCTGCTCATTAAGGAAGGTTTCGAGATCCACATCCGGTAGCAGATTGATGCTGACAAATTCTCCCGGCTGCCAGTAGCTGGAAATCTGTAATACCGCAGGGCCGGATAAGCCACGATGAGTGAAGAGTAAGTTCTCGCGGAATACGGTGCCGTTTTCAGCGGTGATCACCGAAGGCGCCGCCACGCCTGCCAGCACCTGTAACTCTTCCAGCAACGGTTTATGCAGAGTGAATGGCACCAGGCCAGCGCGGGTGGGCAACACGTTGAGGCCAAATTGTTCGGCAATCTTATAACCGAACGGCGATGCGCCCAGACCAGGCATCGAGAGGCCTCCGGTGGCAATGACCAGTTTATCGCAGCCGACGGTCATACCGTTCAGTTCAAGCGTAAACCCCGTTTCATCCTTTGCCACACTCAGCACTTCGCTGCGCAATCTGAAGGTCACATTACCCTTTTCACACTCATCCACCAGCATGTCGACAATCTGCTGTGCAGAGTCATCACAGAAGAGTTGCCCTAACGTTTTCTCGTGCCAGGCGATACCGTGTTTATTTACCAGATCAATGAAATCCCACTGGGTAAAACGCGCGAGTGCAGACTTACAAAAATGCGGATTCTGGCTCAGATAGGCGCCAGGCTCGACATAAAGGTTGGTAAAGTTGCAGCGTCCACCGCCAGACATGAGGATTTTGCGCCCCGGTTTTTTACCATTATCAATCAGCAAAACTCTGCGTCCCGCCTGACCTGCCAGCGCAGAACAGAACATACCAGCCGCACCAGCGCCTATAATAATGGCATCAAACCTTTCCACGTTGCGCTCCTCTTAGAAAAAACGGGCGTGAATTGTAAAGATTCCTCAGTGGTCGCACCAGCATCAATATTACTTAGGGGAAGTATTTACCTGAATTATATAAGATAATTATTTTTTGAGCAAAAATCATACAGGAGGCAAATCAAAAAAATCTATATTTCACTTTGCCCGCGCCGCGAAAGTCACTGATAATGCGCCGCGTTCATGTCCTCAAAATGGCGTAACGTCCTATGCTACATTTGTTTGCTGGCCTGGATTTGCATACCGGGCTGTTATTATTGCTTGCACTGGCTTTTGTGCTGTTCTACGAAGCCATTAATGGTTTCCATGACACAGCCAACGCTGTGGCAACTGTCATCTATACCCGCGCGATGCGTTCTCAGCTCGCAGTGGTTATGGCGGCAGTGTTCAACTTTTTGGGTGTTTTGCTGGGTGGTCTGAGTGTTGCCTATGCCATTGTGCATATGCTGCCGACAGACTTGCTGCTTAATATGGGATCGTCTCATGGCCTTGCCATGGTGTTCTCTATGTTACTGGCGGCGATTATCTGGAACCTGGGTACCTGGTACTTTGGTTTACCTGCATCCAGCTCTCATACGCTGATTGGCGCAATCATCGGTATTGGTTTAACCAATGCGTTGATGACCGGTACGTCAGTGGTGGATGCACTCAATATCCCGAAAGTATTAAGTATTTTCGCATCTCTGATCGTTTCCCCTATTGTCGGCCTGGTGTTTGCTGGCGGTCTGATTTTCTTGCTGCGTCGCTACTGGAGCGGCACCAAGAAACGCGCCCGTATCCACCTGACCCCAGCGGAGCGTGAAAAGAAAGACGGTAAGAAAAAACCGCCGTTCTGGACGCGTATCGCGCTGATCCTTTCCGCTGTCGGCGTGGCGTTTTCCCACGGCGCGAACGATGGTCAGAAAGGCATTGGTCTGGTTATGCTGGTGCTGATTGGCGTCGCACCAGCGGGCTTCGTGGTTAATATGAATGCCTCAGGCTACGAAATCACTCGTACCCGTGATGCAATCAACAACGTGGAAGCTTACTTTGAGCAACACCCTGCACTGCTGAAACAGGCGACCGGTGCTGATCAGTTAGTACCGACTCCGGAAGCAGGCGCAACACAACCTGCGGAGTTCCATTGCCATCCGTCGAATACCATTAACGCGCTCAATCGCCTGAAAGGCATGTTGACTGCTGACGTGGAAAGCTACGACAAGCTGTCGCTTGACCAACGTAGCCAGATGCGCCGCATTATGCTGTGCGTATCTGACACCATCGACAAAGTGGTGAAAATGCCTGGCGTCACAGCAGATGATCAGCGTCTGTTGAAGAAACTGAAGTCCGATATGCTGAGTACCATCGAGTACGCTCCGGTGTGGATCATCATGGCGGTCGCGCTGGCATTAGGTATCGGTACGATGATTGGCTGGCGTCGTGTGGCAACGACTATCGGTGAGAAAATCGGTAAGAAAGGCATGACCTACGCTCAGGGGATGTCTGCCCAGATGACGGCTGCGGTGTCTATCGGCCTGGCGAGTTATACCGGGATGCCGGTTTCCACCACTCACGTACTCTCCTCTTCCGTAGCGGGGACGATGGTTGTTGATGGCGGCGGCTTACAGCGTAAAACAGTAACCAGCATTCTGATGGCGTGGGTGTTTACCCTCCCGGCTGCGATACTGCTCTCCGGCGGGCTGTACTGGATCTCCTTGCAGTTCCTGTAATCGCACGCAGAAAAACGAGCGGGTCAGTTTTCTGACCCGCTTTTTTTATGCGTTATTGCTGTGGTACTTAATGCCAGATCATCAATGCAATCAGGCTTACCACGACCAGACCACACAATGCGCTGGTCAGAATAAACTGCCGACGCACACGCTCGCAGCGACGAATAAACTCATCATCGTGATGATCGCGATACCTCTGAGCATAGATATACCAGACGAGACGCACCTGTTTGTTAGGTTGGCCATGTGAGGTAAAAAAGCCCCCTCCATCTACATATTGATAGAGCAATGGATCGCAATTACGCAGTACCACTAACAACGCGCGTAGTGATGAGAAATAGCGCGCCATGTTAACAATGCAAACGACACATAAAGCCCAAAATAATGCGACGGTGCTTATCATACCTCCTCCCCGGCGACCTGCCCACGGAGTTCCACTCCGGGGCTACCGCTCCCGATACGCTGCCAATCAGTTAACACCAGGTCCTGGAGAAACCGCTTTTGTCGTGACACACATCCGAGCGGCTCTATAGATAGTGTAGGAGATCAGCTTGTTTTTTTTCCATAAGGTTAACCACTATCAATATATTCATCTCGAAAATTTGATTATCTGATTGGTAAGCAAGGCGGATTGACGGATCATCTGGGTCGCTATAAGGTAAGGATGGTCTTAACACTGAATCTTTACGGCTGGGTTAGCCCCGCGCACGTAGTTCGCAGGACGCGGGTGACGTAACGGCACAAGAAACGCTAGCTGGCCAGTCATCGACAACTTTATGGAAGGAGTAACACTATGGCTTATAAACACATTCTCATCGCGGTCGATCTCTCCCCGGAAAGCAAAGTTCTGGTAGAGAAAGCAGTCTCTATGGCTCGCCCCTACAATGCGAAGGTTTCTCTGATCCACGTAGATGTAAACTACTCTGACCTATACACCGGGCTTATTGATGTGAATCTGGGTGATATGCAGAAACGCATCTCCGAAGAGACGCATCACGCGCTGACCGAGCTCTCTACCAACGCAGGTTACCCAATCACTGAAACCCTGAGCGGCAGCGGCGATCTGGGTCAGGTTCTGGTGGATGCAATCAAGAAATACGATATGGATCTGGTTGTTTGTGGTCATCACCAGGACTTCTGGAGCAAACTGATGTCTTCCGCGCGTCAACTTATCAACACCGTTCACGTTGATATGCTGATTGTTCCGCTGCGCGACGAAGAAGAATAATCATCCCCTCCCGACTTGCCCCCGACGCCCGCTTATGCGGGCGTTCTGCTTTTGCGCTCTCCTGTTTTCCAGATGCGGCCAGCAGGCTCATAGATACCCGGGGCTATCCAAATTTTCAGCATCTCAAAAATCAGAATGTAAAACCATCTCACTTCAAACAACCAGCATGATTAGCTGGTTACTTTCTGTCGAAATAGTGCATATAACTATTTACCACATCAATATTAAAAATCTTAGACATCTGTAAAATCTTTCGCGTGCAACCACTTACGCGTTCATACTTTTCAGGATGGTATTGGAAGGTTAATAAATATGAATACAACAACACCCACTGGGATGCTGCAACAACCTCGCCCATTTTTCATGATCTTTTTTGTCGAATTATGGGAGCGATTCGGCTACTACGGCGTGCAAGGCGTGCTGGCGGTTTTCTTCGTTAAACAGCTCGGATTCTCACAAGAGCAGGCCTTTGTTACCTTTGGCGCTTTTGCTGCGCTGGTCTATGGACTTATCTCCATTGGCGGCTATGTCGGCGACCACCTGCTTGGGACTAAACGCACCATTGTTCTTGGGGCGATTGTGCTGGCGATTGGCTACTTCATGACCGGAATGTCACTACTTAAGCCTGATCTGATTTTCATCGCCCTGGGGACTATTGCCGTCGGTAACGGCTT
>NZ_AEJZ01000171.1:0-26202 GCF_000208525.1 Escherichia sp. TW14182 | reverse complement strand
CGTATTTATTAAGGCGTCACCGATAATCGGGACGAGGATATATATCCATCAACGCCTTGCAATTCAGGAGAGGTATGACAATGTCATTAGAAGTGTTTGAGAAACTGGAAGCAAAAGTACAGCAGGCGATTGATACCATCACTTTGTTGCAGATGGAAATCGAAGAGCTGAAAGAAAAGAACAACTCACTGTCGCAGGAAGTTCAAAATGCCCAGCATCAGCGCGAAGAGCTGGAGCGTGAGAACAACCATCTGAAAGAACAGCAGAACGGCTGGCAGGAACGTCTGCAGGCCCTGCTGGGTCGCATGGAAGAGGTCTGATTACGCTTCATCTTTCGCGTAATTGCTTTACTGTGTAGGCAACAGGTAACGCAGAAAAAAGGCACCTTGCGGTGCCTTTTTTATCATTCGATATCCAGCGGATCTTCAGAAAGAATAATCCCGGTATTGTCGGCATAGAGATGGTCGCCGGAGAAGAAGGTGACGCCGCCAAAGTTGACGCGGACATCGCTTTCACCAATGCCTTCGCCAGCGGCACCGACCGGAATTGCGGCCATCGCCTGGATGCCGATATCCAGCTCTTCCAGGTCATCTACCTGACGCACCGCGCCGTAAATGACCAGACCTTCCCATTCATTTTGTACTGCCAGACGCGCCAGTTCAGCATCGACCAGTGCGCGACGAACAGAACCACCGCCATCGACGACAAGAACACGACCACGACCATTCTGTTCGAGCAGATCATACAGCAACCCGTTGTCCTCGAAACATTTTACCGTGATGATTTGTCCGCCAAACGACGCCCGTCCACCAAAGTTGGAGAACAGCGGTTCCACGACGTTGACATCTTCTTGATAGATGTCACAAAGCTCGGAAGTATCGTATTTCATAGGCTTAACATTCAGTTGCTGCGAGAATTTTCAGTATATCGCGCTATGTGGGTTGTTGGCAAAATCATCAATTGTTAATTGATATTTGTCAGTTATGCTGCCCACTGGCTTAGGAATATCCCTAAAACAAACAGCAAGTTAGTCAGTAATGCGCCCTTGACAGTGCGTTCCAGCATTGGTCGCATCGCTACCGGATCCATTTCACGCATCACATAACGAGCCTGTTTCACCAGTAACGGCGTTGCCAGCAGGAACAACCAGCCCCACAGGCTGTGCAGCGAAAAGAGATTAAACAGCGCCAGGCACACCAGTGAGCCGATCAGCAGGCAGGCATGGTAACGACGCGCGTTTACTGCACCTAAGCGCACCACCAGTGTATTTTTGCCATTCTCGCGGTCGCTATTGATATCACGCAGGTTATTAATATTCAGAACCGCTGTTGCCAGCAGGCCACAGGCGGTCGCCGGAAGGATCAATGCCGGAATCAACGTATGCGCCTGCAAATACCAGCTCCCCATCACGCTCAACCAGCCAAAGAAAACCAGTACGGAAATATCACCCAGACCGATATAACCATAAGGGCGATTGCCCACGGTGTAGGTGATTGCGGCGATGATCGACAACCCGCCCAGAATCAGGAAGCCGACAAAATCGGCCAGCGTATGGCACGCCACTGCGACCAGCGCCAGTCCGGAGAGACAGATGAGCACGACGGTAATGATGAGCGCCCGTTTCATCTCTTGCTGGGTAATAACCCCTTTTTGCATACCACGTAGTGGTCCGATACGGTCAGGTTTGTCGCTGCCTTTGACGGCATCGCCGTAATCATTGGCGAGGTTAGAAAGGATCTGTAATAGCCCGGCGGTAATCAGTGCCAGCAGGGCGACCAGCGGATCGAAGTGACCTTGCCACCATGCCAGCGCCGTCCCGACGATAATTGCAGCAAAGGCGAGGGGGAGGGTTTTAGGTCGTAAACTTTCCAGCCACGCCTGAGTTCGGCTAATTTGTTGTTCAGTCATAATACGCGCCAAGAAAAATGGGGCCTTTCAGCCCCATCAAACAATGATGAAAATGATTGAACGCGATTATAGGATAAAACGGCTCAGATCTTCATCTGCCACCAACGCATCCAGATGTTTGCTCACATAATCTGCGTCAATGGTGATAGTTTGACCGCTTAAATCGCTGGCGTCGTAGGAAATCTCTTCCATTAAACGCTCCAGAACGGTATGTAAACGGCGTGCACCGATGTTTTCGGTAGATTCGTTCACCTGCCATGCCGCTTCCGCGATACGCTTAATACCGGAATCCGTAAATTCGATATTCACGCCTTCGGTCGCCATCAGTGCTTTGTACTGCACGGTGATAGAGGCATTCGGTTCGGTCAGAATGCGCTCGAAGTCGCTGGTGGTCAGCGCCTGGAGTTCGACGCGGATCGGCAGACGACCTTGCAGTTCCGGGATCAGGTCAGACGGTTTCGCTACCTGGAATGCGCCAGAAGCGATAAACAGAATGTGGTCAGTTTTGACCATCCCGTGTTTGGTAGAAACGGTGCAACCTTCTACCAGCGGCAGCAGGTCACGCTGAACGCCTTCACGAGAAACATCCGGACCGGAAGACTCGCCGCGCTTACAGATTTTGTCGATTTCGTCGATAAACACGATCCCGTGCTGCTCAACGGCGTCGATAGCGTCTTGCTTCAGTTCTTCCGGATTCACCAGTTTCGCCGCTTCTTCTTCAATCAGCAGCTTCATGGCGTCTTTGATTTTCAGCTTACGCGCTTTTTGTTTCTGACCGCCCAGGTTCTGGAACATGGATTGCAGCTGGCTGGTCATCTCTTCCATTCCCGGAGGCGCCATAATTTCAACGCCCATCGGTGCTGCGGCAAGATCGATCTCGATTTCTTTGTCATCGAGCTGGCCTTCACGCAGTTTTTTGCGGAATGCCTGACGGGCAGCGGACGGCTCCTGCTGCTGTTCGGTCTGTCCCCAGTTGTTTTTGGCCGGTGGGATCAGCACGTCGAGAATACGTTCTTCTGCCAGTTCTTCAGCGCGATAACGGTTTTTCTCGATAGCTTGTACGCGCACCATTTTCACGGCGGCATCGGTCAGGTCGCGGATAATAGAATCGACTTCTTTACCCACATAACCGACTTCGGTGAATTTGGTCGCTTCAACTTTGATGAACGGCGCGTTAGCCAGTTTTGCCAGACGACGGGCGATTTCAGTTTTACCGACGCCGGTCGGGCCGATCATCAGGATATTTTTCGGGGTCACTTCATGGCGCAGCTCTTCGTTGAGCTGCATACGGCGCCAGCGGTTACGCAGAGCAATCGCCACAGAACGCTTGGCGTTGTCCTGGCCGATGATGTGCTTATCCAGCTCGCTGACGATTTCGCGTGGGGTCATTTCAGACATGGGAGATCCTTACGCTTTGTAGCTTAATTCTTCGATGGTGTGGAAATGGTTGGTATAGATGCAAATGTCGCCTGCAATATCCAACGCCTTTTCAGCAATTTCACGGGCGCTAAGTTCAGTGTTTTCTAACAGCGCGCGCGCCGCCGCCTGGGCGTAAGGGCCGCCGGAGCCGATAGCAATAAGATCGTTTTCTGGCTGCACCACGTCACCGTTACCGGTGATGATAAGCGATGCAGTTTCGTCTGCGACTGCCAGCAGTGCTTCAAGTTTGCGCAACATGCGATCGGTACGCCAGTCTTTTGCCAGTTCAACGGCCGCTTTAACCAGATGACCCTGATGCATTTCCAGCTTACGTTCAAACAGTTCGAACAGCGTAAAAGCATCCGCAGTACCGCCCGCAAAGCCCGCGATGACTTTGTCGTTGTACAGACGGCGGACCTTTTTCACGTTGCCTTTCATTACGGTATTGCCCAACGTGGCCTGACCATCACCAGCGATGACCACATGGCCGTTACGGCGTACGCTTACTATAGTTGTCACGAGCTGACCCCTTGGTTACGAATACAGAGTACAAACCCCGTACAAAAGTACGGGGCATAATGCAATTATAGATGGGGGGGATTTTGAGGGTTTCAACCCCCGGCAGCGAGCCGAATGCAGTTTGTATGACCCGCCATCTTCAACCGATTGAGGGTGCTGTCTGCGTTCTCTTTGCCTTTCACCGGGCCAATGACCACACGATTCCAGCCATTGTTGGTGGTAATTTTCGAGTCAAAGCCTTCGAACGCCAGCTGAGCACGTACTGTCTCTGCCTGTTCTGCCCCTCTGAACGAACCGCACTGTACCATCCAGCGGCGTTCATCTTTTTTCTCCGCCGTCGGTTTTGGCGCGTCAGCTGCACGAGCAACTGGCGCAGCTTGCTGCGGCTTCGACTGCGCGGTAGTGTGCGCAGGGGTTTGCAGCAGATCCTGGTACGGCTGCTGAGTAGAAGCCGGTTTTGACTGGCGCGGCTGCGACTGAACCGGCGCGGCTTGCGACGTACGCGTCTGTTGCTGCCAGCTTTGTTCGGTTGTACGTGACTGCTGAGCCAGGCGTTGCTGTTCCGCTAACTGCTGCGCCTGACGCTGGCGTTGTAGCGTTTGCTGGCGCTGTTCTGGCGTTTGCTCATTCCACGGAACTTCAACTAACTGCGTTGGCTGCTGGCGCATATCGGCCTGCATTTGTTCAAGAAGCTGGCGCTGTTCTGGTGTCAGTTGCTCCGGCGTTTTTACTTCACCACCGGCAGAAGGTTCTGTTGGCGCACGCACACCCGGCTGGCGACTTTCCAGCTCTTTAATGTAGCGCCAGCGTTCTTCCGGTTTCGGAGGTAGTCCGTTTCCGGTCACTTTCTGGCTTTGCAGCGTCTCGGACTCTTCTTTCTTGTGATGCGTAATGAAGTACAGACCACCGATAAAGGTCACAAGAACGGCGGCAGCAATAGCGACCATTGCGGGAGAAACCGCAGGCAGATTTCGTTGCTTTTTCCGTGAGGTACTCTTTTTTCGCCGCGAAGGTGCCGGTTGGCTGCGGCGTACATAATCTCGTTGTGCCACTATCGTTTCGCTGTATTTATTCGTTCGTCAGCCCGCCATGTTACTTAAGCGGCGGGCCTTTGACCAGTCACGGAAGCCTTAAAGGTTTACTTTAAGTCAATGTGCGTGTCGATCCCCGGATAATAAGCTCGCAGTCCATTAAACGTGAGCCACTGCCGACTGTTTGCCCCTGCATTTGGTCAAGCAATAACAACATTGCCTCGCGACCAATTTCATAGCGCGGCTGTGCGATGGTTGTCAGTGGCGGATCACAAAATTGCGTCAGGTCGATGTTATCAAAACCGATTATGGAAAGGTCATCAGGAACTTTCAGCCCCTGACGTTTTGCCTGCGAAAGTGCGCCAAGTGCCATCACATCGCTATGACAGAAAACAGCAGTTGGCGGTTGCGGAAGGTCGAGCAACTGCTGCATGGCTTTGCTTCCGGCGTCGAAGGTGAAGTCGCCACGGGCGATGTATTGTGGATCAACCATAATTCCGCAGCGACGCAGAGCCTGAACGTAGCCTTGCAGGCGATAGTGACACAGCGGCATTTCTTCCGGCCCAGCAATACAGCCGATCAATTTATGCCCCTGTTCATACAGGTAATTTACCGCATCAAATGCAGCGGTCAGGTTGTCGATATGAACTGTAGGCAGTTCCAGCTCCGGTGCAAATTCGTTCGCCATCACCATCGGCGGCAGATTACGCTGTTCCTCAATGCTGGCATCAAACGGCAGCCTTGAACCGAGCAGCAACATGCCATCAATTTGCTTAGTGATTATCAAATCGATAAAGGTTTTTTCCTGCTGGTTTTGATGTGCACAGTCGCCAATCAGTACCAGATACCCATGACTTGCTGCCGTAATTTCGATTCCGCGAATAATTTCGCTAAAGAAGGGATCACAGATATCCGGGACAATCACCAGAATGGTGCGGGACTCATTACGCTTGACGTTACGCCCCATCGGCTGCGGTAAATAACCCACATCCCGGGCGGCTTTTTCAACCCGGTTACGAGTCGCCAGGGAGACTTTATCGGGATTCATTAACGCTCGGGAGACGGTTGCCGTAGAGACTTTTGCTTTCAGGGCGACGTCTTTCATGGTTGCGGCAGTTTCCTGCTTCTTCGCTTTCACTCTCACTCCTCGCCTGGCACGTCAGGCGTACTACATCCGTGTTTACTTCACATCGGCAACATTTTTAGCAGATAGCGCGTGAAAACGGTTACAGAATTTTCATGAAAAGTGTGATGAATATTTAATTTTTCGATCCGCCTCGCATCGTTAGCGGTTTAACCCTCAATAGGATCGACATCCAGCACCCATTTCACTTTCCGTGAATCCGGTATTGTATTAATAAGCGCCAGCGTACCGTTAATGATGTGCTGTAAGCGCACGCGGGAAGGATGTTGCAGCAGGATCTGCCAGCGCCAGCGACCGCCACGTTTGGGTGCCAGTGCTGGAACCGGGCCGAGAACCCACAGTTTCTCATCCGCCAGCGGACTGGAGAGGATGAGATTTCGCAACTGTTGCAGGAACAGCGGCGCGTGCTGATTGTTATGATCTTCGGCGCGCACAATCACGTGGCTGGTCCACGGTGGTAGCTGCATCATACGCCGCTCGGCCAGCGCCTGTTCTGCAAAGGCGTCATAGCCTTTATAGAGCAATGTTTGCAAGAGAGGATGTTCCGGATGATGCGTTTGCAGCACCACTTCGCCCTGTTTACCGGCACGCCCCGCACGACCAGCGACCTGGGTGTAAAGCTGGGCGAAACGTTCTGCGGATCGAAAATCGGCAGAAAACAGCGCACCGTCCACGTCCAGTAATGCCACAAGTGTGACATCCGGAAAGTGGTGACCTTTCGCCAGCATTTGCGTGCCAATCAAAATCCGCGCGCCGCCGCGATGTACTTCCGCCAGTTGTTGTTCCAGCGCACCTTTGCGGCTGGTAGTGTCACGATCAATACGTGAAATGGGTACACCAGGGAACATCGGGGCAAGCGTCTGCTCAAGCTGCTCGGTGCCCAGGCCCACCGGCACAAGATGCGTGGAGCCGCAGGAAGGGCACTGGCGCGGCACTGGGCGCTGGCTGTCGCAGTGATGACAGCGCAGATGCTGCTGCGCCTGATGCAATGTGTAGTAGTGATCGCAGCGCGGGCATTCGGCTATCCAGCCACAGTCGTGGCACAGCAGCGCAGGCGCAAAACCCCGGCGGTTAAGAAAGAGGATAACCTGGTTGTCGGCCTGTAAATGCTGGCGCATACGGCTGATCAACGCCGGAGCCAGCCCCGCCTGCACCTTCTGACCTTTTAAATCCAGCACGTGTTGAATTGCCGGACGCGCATTACCCGCCCGACGGGTCAGGCGCAGCAGGCGGTATTTTTTCTGCTGGACGTTGCATAACGTTTCCAGCGCGGGCGTTGCGGAGCCAAGAATAATCGGGATTTGCTCGCTATGCGCGCGATACACCGCCAGGTCGCGGGCATGATAGCGCCAGCCTTCCTGCTGTTTGTAGGAACTGTCGTGCTCTTCATCAATGACAATCACGCCGAGATTTTTAAACGGTGTAAACAGCGCGGAGCGGGTGCCAATCACAATCGCCGCCTCGCCATTTTTCGCTTTTAGCCACGCCGAAAGGCGTTCGCTGTCGTTCAGGCCAGAATGCAGAACTTCCACGGGGGCATTAAAGCGTTCACGAAAACGGGCGATAGTTTGCGGTGTCAGGCCGATTTCCGGCACCATTACCAGCGCCTGTTTGCCCTGGGCGAGCACGTTTTCCAGCACGCTTAGATAAACTTCCGTTTTACCGGAGCCGGTGACGCCCGCCAGCAGCCAGGCGGAAAAGGTATCTGCCGCGCTATGGATGGCGCCAACGGCGGTGGCTTGTTCAGTATTCAGTCGCAACCGCTCGCCAGAAACGGCGTAGTTCGTTCGCCAGTCACTAAACTCTGGTGTTTCACTTGCTAAATCACACAGACCTTTTTTGCGCAGTGCCTGTAGCGCGGCATCATTAAATTCGAGAGTGGCAACCTGGTCGCGCCAGATTTTCCCTTGTCGCAATGCCGCCAGTGCCTGTTGTTGCTTTGGCGAACGTTTCAGGCTGTTGATATCTACCGCCTGACCGTGCTCGGTGGCAAACCAGTACCACATGGGCGCGTTCGCTGCAGGTCGCCCCTGGCGCAGTAAAATCGGCAAGGCATGAAACAACACATCGCCAATTGGATGATGATAATAATCCGCCGCCCATAGCAGTAATCGCCAGACGGAGTGAGTAAATACCGGCTCAACGTCCAGCACTTCAACTACCGCTTTTAGCTCGTTGAGCGGCAGCTCGCTGACATCGCTAACGGACACCACAATCCCGATGCGCTCCTGCTGTTTACCAAACGGCACGCGCACGCGACACCCGGCTTTAACCGTCATGCCTTCAGGCAGCAGATAGTCAAAGGTTCGGGGAAGCGGAACGGGCAAGGCAACGTGAGCAACGGGCATAGCATCATCCTGACTTGAAATTCGGTGGAACAGTATACACATTGCCGTAGAGGTGTGCGGATCAGTTTGCATACGCTGGTTAATTTCTGTATGATTCGGCGCCTTTGATACGAAATGATCGTATTGAAACTATACTTTAAACATCGCGTGGTGTCTGGCGTTAGGGCTGGAAGAGCGACGCGGCCTTAAACCGAGGTTTTCCCATGAAAAAAGATATTCACCCGAAATACGAAGAAATTACTGCTAGCTGCTCTTGCGGTAACGTAATGAAAATCCGCTCCACCGTTGGTCATGACCTGAACCTCGACGTGTGCAGCAAGTGCCACCCGTTCTTCACTGGCAAACAGCGTGATGTTGCTACCGGTGGCCGTGTTGACCGCTTCAACAAGCGTTTCAGCATCCCGGGCAGCAAATAAGACCGGATTTCCGAAAAAAGCGCCGCACGGCGCTTTTTTTGTGCCTGAAAACCTACATTATCAACATAACTCATTGAGTTTGTGTCTTTTTATCTTTCTTCTCATAGCGAAAATCCATTTTATCAATACCGTATTTTTTCATGCGCAAATACAGCTTTTTCCTGGGTATCTGAAAGTAATCGGCAACGTCGTTGATACGACCCTGATGGAAGTTGAGAGCATCAATAATTATTTGTCTTTCATAAGATTCTACGAGTTCATCCAGCGGGGCTGGATCCGTCTCCATCATCTGCAAACTGACCGAATCGTCCAGCATTAAAACGCCGACTGCCACCAGTTCTGCCGCATTCACCAATTCAATAATATTACCAGGCCAGGTACGCGCCATCAGTCGCTTATAAAAAGCTTTTCCCAGCAGTGGCTGCTGGCGATTTAATCGTTTACAGGTGAGGGTCAGATAATGGTGAAAAATAGGTTCAATATCCCCCGGACGCTGGCAGAGTGGTGGGCATTCAATGTGGGTGAGTGAAAAAAGAAAATACAATGCAGGAATAATTTTTTGTGCGGCAGCCAGTTCAGCCAGAGGGCTTTGATTAACAACAATCAGACGAAATGACCGATCCTGGGGTCTTTCCTGGTACTGGATCAAGGCGCGCTGATTTTCTGGCGTTAAATGCTCAAGTTCTTTTAATAACAGCGTGCCACCTTCTGCTTCTTTCACCCATTCTTCCAACGGCTGCTGGCTATTGGCGCTGAGTGTGCGTTCAATTAAAGGTCTTTCCTTGCGAGAACTAAATTGATGAAGATAGTGGGCGGCTAATGTTCTTCCTGTGCCAGGTTCGCCGTAAAAGCAGACGGGAAGATCGGTTTCTGCCAGCGTTTCAAGCTGTTGACGTGTCTGGCGAATCCAACCACTGTTACCGATTAAGTGCCGATTAAACTGAGCGTGTCGCCATTTTTTTTGTTCCAGATAAGCTTCACGTTCAGCCAGTGCTTTTTCGATAAGTGAGAGAAATTGTTCTGGATTGATCGGCTTTTGCAGGAAATCCCACGCTCCCTTTTTTACTGCTTCAACGGCCATGGGGACATCGCCATGCCCGGTGATCATCAGAATGGGAAGATGAGGGTCGATAAGCATTATTTTTTCCAGCAGCGTGATGCCTGAAATATCCGGCATACAAACGTCGCACACCACGATGCCTTCCCACGTATTTTGCAGTAATTGTAGAGCCTCAGAAGGGTTGCTACAGGTACATACGACATAACCCTCTTGCTGTAAGAGAGTGCTGTAGGCTAGCAGAACATCATTGTCGTCATCAATTAACAGAATTGTTGGGGTAGTGTCTGTCATGCTTAAAGTTTCCTGAAACGTAGAATAACCAGCGCATGGCGGTCGAGAGTTGACGCGATATATAACTCTCCCTGGCACTGGCGCATAATAGAATGGCTAATCGAAAGGCCAATACCCAAACCTACAGCTTTGTCCGTGGTAAAAGGCGTTAATAGTCGATCAGCCAGATGCACTGGCCAGCCTTTTCCATTATCAGCAATATATAGCGTTACAGTGGAGGCTTCTTCTTCAAAGCTGATGGTTATTGTGGGTGATTGCTCCAGACTGGCTTCCAGGGCATTCGTAAACAAATTAACTAAAACTTGTTGAATCAAGACATCATCACCATAAACGGCAGGGAAATTATCAGGGTAGTGAAGAGAGGCCTTCTGTGATCGATGTTTCAACGCCAGAAGTTCCCAGGACGAATAAATTACCTGCTGTAAATTGATTGCACCGCCAGCCAGTTCACTATCTCGACGGCGGGCGAAGTTGCGCAATCTTTTAACGATGTTATCCATACGCTCGACTAACGATCGCATAGTAACAATATAATTTTTCACCAAACCAACGTCTTGTTGTTCCAGCGCGCGGTTGGCGCTGAAAAGATACATAGATAAGGCATTAAGTGGTTGATTAATTTCATGTGCCAGTGTTGTCATTGTCTGCCCAACCACGGCCAGTTTTGCAGTTTGGATCAATTCACTTTGCGTTGTACGAAGGTTTTTTTCTGTCGCGATACGCTCGCATATTTCCTGTCCCAGTTGACGTTGCTGTTGATTAATTTTCTCAATGGTCTGGCGGAGCAGGTTGGCAATTCTCCCAAGTTCATCGTTACCGGAGACAGGGATATCAGCATCGAGTTCACCATTGCTTAACTTGACAACGGCATCATTCAGTAACCGAAATCGGCGGATCATTCTGGGACGAATGTAGAGGTAATTTACCAGAATAACGAACAGTAAGGCGGTAACCATAGCTGCCAAAATCAATAGCCCGCTGATTTGCATTATTTTTTCCAATCGTAGATTGAATGTTTGTAATTGTTGATGGCTATTACCTAATTGCGTTTCTAATTGAGCACGTATTTGCGTAAATACACGCTCTTTATCCCCGATAGTGCTCATGAGAGTTTGTTGAGCTTGTTGCCAGGCAGCCAGGGTTCCGGGTAGATAATTTTGCTGAGTACCCAGTTCCCACAAGGAATAAACTGTCTGGTGTAATGTGATGGTACTGGAATAAGAAGATAACGACCGCACATTTTCGTCAATGCTGTGTTTCAAAAAATTCAAATACTGAATATGTTGTTTCAACGCGTCTATATCTCTGCTATGCGTGTTAAGCATCTCCTTTAGCGTACTGACGATTTGGGTTTCTATATGTGAAAGTTCGAAAACGAGCTGCAATTCTTTTTGAATAGTTTGCTGAGCATTTTGCAAACTCTGTTTTTCGGGTAGATCTTTTCGTTGGCTGAGTTGATTTAGCAACGACGATTGTTGCCAACTTAAATCCTGGGTAAGTGAGTTGAGTTCATTATTAAAGTCATCATGCAGCCAGTTAACTCTTGAGGATATAACGTCGAGTTTTCCTTTTTCCTGATTGTTGTTGTTCAATGCGTTATCGAGCTTGTTAAGCAGTCTGTCACTACTGGCGACCTGTTGGTTAAGCGCACGTTGATGTACTGAATCAAGATGAGGATTAATGGCCTTAATTTTTTGTAGCCGTTGTTCAATTTGCTCCCTCACCTGAAGACGACTAGCGGTATTGGTTGTCTGTTGTAGCTCATTAAATTCGTTTACCAATGCGGTGAGGTTTTCTTCAAAAAGAAATGAAGCCTGAATCCTCGGGAAATAATCATCAAGCGCGTAGCGAACCTGAGAATTTTGTTCATACCAGGAATAGAGGCTGACTACGCTAACGAATAGCGTAAGAATGGCGCTAAAAACAAAGGCGAGCCGTAAGCTCGTCCCTATAGTATGTAGTTGTTTCACTTTAACGACTCAAGTTGTGTGTTCACCAATTGCTGCTGATGCAGGAAAAACTGCTGCCATGCCATGAGCTGAGCTTCACGAAAGCCTGATTGCAGTTCGAATTGCTGCAGGTACATGGCATTAACGGACTGCTCCGGGGTAACAGGAACTGCTGTTAATAATGCACGCACATCTGGCAATTTACGCTTAAGCCGATGTTCTGCGGCATATAATGATTTCCAGCTGTTTTGAAGTTCGGTAAGGCGAACAGTAATCGCATTATCAAATAACAATTGCACAAGCTTTTGGCGCTGCATAATCAACGGATAATCAAGGGAAGGAGAGGCAAATAATCGCAATTGTTGATCCGCGAGTGGAGTACCGGAGGGTAGCGGATATACCGGATACTTTCCTGAATCAGAATCGCTCAATGCCTGTTGTCCTTCCTGGCTCAACAAAAAATTAATAAAACGCCCCGCCTCCTGTGGGTGTTTACTGCCGTTTGCGATGGCAATAAACATTGGCGCTGCGCGAGAGTTGGGGAAATAACTGAAACGTAAAGTTGAATTATTAAGCAGTACGTTAGCGTAATTGTCGATGACTGGACCAGCGTCACCCAGCCCTGTACTGATCTTATTTGCTACGCCAAAGCTGCGAGATGAAATGGTAGCGAGATTACCGCCTATTTTCAGTAGCGTACCCCAACCATTACTCCATCCTTGTTGTTGCAGGAGATCTTCAATCATCAGATGTGTGGTATCTGAACGTGAAGGGCTGCTCATTAATAGTGTTCCTTGATAACGTGACCTGCTCAATTCCTTCCATGAAGTAGGCACTGGCTCATTTTTATCTTCCAGATGCGCCACATTGATCAGGATGCCATAGCCCGATACCGCAACCGCAACGGTGGTTGAACGAATAGATTCGGGGACTAACTTTCTGCTTGTTTCGATTTGATTATTAAAAGGCTGGAGCAGATTTTTACTTTGCAACCGCTGTAGCAACATGGGGGATGAACTCAGTACCAGATCAATATTTTCACCCAATGGATTTTCTAGCAGGCGCTCAATGGATGCACTGGTTCGGTTAAGCGTTCGGATTTTGGTTGCCAGTGGTTGTTTTTGCCATTGACTAATAATGTGTTCCGTCGCTTCCGAAGAAAGCGTTGTTGCAATCACCAGCTCTTGCGCTGAGGTGACATTGACGCATAAAACCCAACAGATTAATGCTCGTTGTATAATACGAATCATGTCAAAAATCCTATTAACGAGAGAAAAACTCTTACGCTGTAATTCATAGCATTATCCGTTAGCTAATATACATAATGACTGTAAGACGCTGGTGTCAGTATCGGAAATTTCATTAATTCAGATGTAACGAGCGTCACTATATCCGGAAGCGGTTATCAAAAAAAGATCAATATTGCACCTCTGAACATGTGTATCTTGCGGAAATAGCGATTGTTACAGCTATTTCCGGTAATTAATTTCGATATTCGTGCTATCGGATTCAGGCCCTGACCGGATTCTATTGTTTCTTTGCACCAGCCTTCAGAAGCCGGAACAATCGCTTTAACTTGAGCGCAAATGTGCTTATCACGAAGGATAACATGAAAATCCTTAATCCCTGCTGGTTGTTGAACGGTGATGAAAATTTTCATGTTGCGTAGCATGATCCTCCAACAGGGTAAAATCGAGTCTCTTCAATGATCACGTATATGGATGCAAAATATGTGACTGACCTCAAAAACTGAAAAAATTAATAAAAGTCATTATTTTTTTATTGGGGCTGTTGTAACCCGTTAATGCTGAAATAATGGCTTTGTTCTATTTTGAGATATAAAAATGGGAAAGAAATGGAACATGATATTTGTATTTTTGAGTCAGTTTTGACTCATATGCCCTGTATTGTAACTTAAACTCACTTGCTTCACTATCTTTAAAACCAATGAAGCAAGGGCTTTTGCAATACTCTTCAGAGAGTAGCAACTGGCATTGCTGTTTTAAATAACTCTATGAACTGGAAGGTGATATATGCTTTCTCTATTGAAACCTAAAGTGGCAACACATAAGGTTCCTGAAAGTGAAATAAAGAATACGTATAATCGTTATCGTATGCAGGCGCTATTTAGCGTATTTATCGGTTATCTTTCGTATTATATTGTCAGGAATAACTTTGTTCTTTCCACACCTTATTTAAAGCAAGATCTTAATCTGTCTGCGACTCAAATAGGTCTACTTAGCAGTTGTATGCTGATCGCCTACGGTATTAGTAAAGGGGTAATGAGTAGTCTGGCAGATAAAGCGAATCCTAAAGTCTATATGGCTGTGGGTTTGGTTCTTTGTGCTCTCGTTAACGTGGCGCTTGGATTTAGTTTTGCTTTCTGGATGTTTGCGGGACTTGTTGTTTTAAACGGTCTCTTTCAAGGAATGGGGGTTGGTCCTTCGTTTATTACAATAGCCAACTGGTTCCCTCGTAAAGAACGAGGCATCGTCGGTGCGGTCTGGAATATTTCACACAATGTCGGGGGCGGTATTGTTGCTCCGATTGTTGGTGGTGCATTTGCTGTGCTGGGGACTGAACACTGGAAAATAGCAACATATGTTGTTCCAGCGATTGTATCTGTTGTCATTGCTATAGTGGTACTGATGTCAGGTAAAGGTTCGCCCGTAAGTGAAGGTTTGCCGCCATTAAGCGAAATCGTCCCGGACGACGTCAGCATTAAAGCAAAAGATGATCGTGCGCCGGAAGATATGACGGCCTGGCAAATTTTTTGTACCTATGTGCTAAAAAACAAGAACGCATGGTTCGTCTCTTTCGTTGATGTTTTTGTCTATATGGTGCGTTTCGGAATTATCAGTTGGTTGCCTATTTACCTGTTAAGTGTGAAACATTTTACGAAGACTGAAATGAGCACGGCATTTTTAATCTTCGAATGGGCGGCGATTCCAACTACATTATTTGCTGGTTGGTTGAGTGATAAATTATTTCGTGGTCGCCGTATGCCACCCGCTATTATCAGTATGGTATTAATTTTCTTCTGCCTGCTGGGCTACTGGAAAAGTGACTCTCTGCTCTCTATTACCATTTTTGCTGCTTGCGTAGGCTGCCTTATCTATGTACCGCAGTTCCTGGCTTCTGTTCAGACAATGGAAATTGTCCCCAGTTTTGCCGTGGGTTCCGCAGTCGGTTTGCGTGGTTTTATGAGCTATATTCTTGGCGCAACGCTTGGAACAAGTCTGTTTGGTGTTATGGTCGATCAGGTTGGTTGGGATGGCGGTTTTTATCTTCTGCTTGCTGGTGTTATCTGCTGCATTATTTTCTGTACGTTAACGCACTTTGGCGCGATCGCCATGGAACGACAGCGTCAAAATGACGTTGCTGAGTTTTCGCAAGAGCTTCAGAGCAGCAAAAGTTAGATTTGGGGGGGCCAATTATGATGCGATTGGCCCATTACCATGAAAACAGCGGCCATTCTTTAGCAACGGTAGTGAGTTGTGGCGCATCGAAAACGGCCTGAGGTGAAACCACAGTTTCCTCAAGAGGAATATTTTTGCCGTAGCGTTCTTTGAGCTTTGCCTGAACCAGCGGGTTACTAAGATCAAACTCTTTTAGTTTTTGCTGCTCACCCACGCGTATTCCCAGCGCGTTCTGATAAACCTTCCACACCACTTCCGAACAGTACTGGCGATCGTCGCTCCACGAGAAGCTGAAATCGTATGGTTTGCCGAGATAACGTTTTGCCGTTTGCGCCAATTTTTGTTGCTGTTCGGCGCTGAGTCCGCCTTCAACGCGGCGAACAACGTATTTGCCATTTTCACCGTGGGCGATCCACTGTTTGAGCGGGGTGTATTTCACCGGGCCGACCGCTTCAAAGACGTAGGGCTTTTTGTTACGCATCACCAACATACCGGTGTGGCTGTAATCGGAATGGGTTGCCAGTTGGATTGCTTTACTTTGCGATGAGCGAGAAATTTGAAAGATGATGTCGCCGGTTTGCGGTTGCCAGGCAAGGGCAGGCACAGAAACCAGCAGGCCGGGGAGCAGTAGCCTGTATTTCATAGTTAAACGTCCATGTATAAAAAGCGGTGGGTTAGAGCAGAACCGCTGACAACGTGCTCGTTGTTTATGCCGGATGCGGCGTGAACGCCTTATCCGGCCTGCAAGTTCGTGCAAATTCAATAAATTGCAATATGACGTAGGCCTGATAAGCGTAGCGCATCAGGCGATTCCACTCTCCGCGCCGCTCTTTTCCGCTTTAGTATTCCCACGTCTCCGGGTTAATCCCCATCTCACGCATGATCTCTTTTGCCGCTTCCGGGATTTCGTCGCTGCGCTCTTTACGCAGATCGGCATCATCCGGCAGAGGTTGCCCGGTAAAGGCATGCAGAAACGCTTCGCACAGCAGCTCGCTGTTAGTAGCGTGACGCAGGTTGTTCACCTGACGACGCGTGCGTTCATCGGTGAGGATTTTTAACACCTTAAGAGGAATGGAAACCGTAATCTTTTTGACTTGTTCACTCTTCTTACCGTGCTCAGCGTATGGGCTGATATATTCGCCGCTCCATTCAGCCATGAGATACTTAATCCTCTTCGTCAATAAATTGAGACCAGACCGCACAGTTTATAAGGGTACTGGTCATAAACCCGCATAGTTTACCGCACAGGCGCTACCGTGACATCGTGTAATGCGCCTGCCAGCGTGATAATGCATATAATTTTAACGGCAATTTCGGATTTGCTCAATCTATACGCAAAGAAGTTTAGATGTCCAGATGTATTGACGTCCATTAACACAATGTTTACTCTGGTGCCTGACATTTCACCAACAAAGCCCAGGAAACTTCATCACATGACGCGTAAACAGGCCACCATTGCAGTGCGTAGCGGGTTAAATGACGACGAACAGTATGGTTGCGTTGTCCCGCCTATCCATCTTTCCAGCACCTATAACTTTACCGGATTTAACGAACCACGCGCGCATGATTACTCGCGTCGCGGCAACCCAACGCGCGATGTGGTTCAGCGGGCGCTGGCAGAACTGGAAGGCGGTGCAGGTGCGGTGCTAACCAATACCGGCATGTCAGCTATTCACCTGGTCACGACTGTCTTTTTGAAACCCGGCGATCTGCTGGTTGCGCCGCACGACTGCTACGGCGGCAGCTATCGCCTGTTCGACAGCCTGGCGAAACGCGGTTGCTATCGCGTGTTGTTTGTTGATCAGGGCGATGAGCAGGCATTACGGGCGGCACTGGCAGAAAAACCTAAACTGGTGCTGGTAGAAAGCCCAAGTAATCCATTGTTACGCGTCGTGGATATTGCGAAAATCTGCCATCTGGCAAGGGAAGTCGGGGCGGTGAGCGTGGTGGATAACACCTTCTTAAGCCCGGCATTACAAAATCCACTGGCATTAGGTGCCGATCTGGTGTTGCATTCATGTACGAAATATCTGAACGGTCACTCAGACGTGGTGGCGGGCGTGGTGATTGCTAAAGATCCAGATGTTGTCACCGAACTGGCCTGGTGGGCAAACAATATTGGCGTAACGGGCGGCGCGTTTGACAGCTATCTGCTGCTGCGCGGTCTGCGTACTCTGGTGCCGCGTATGGAGCTGGCTCAGCGTAACGCGCAGGCGATTGTGAAATATCTGCAAACCCAGCCGTTGGTGAAAAAACTTTATCACCCATCGCTGCCGGAAAATCAGGGGCATGAAATTGCCGTGCGCCAGCAAAAAGGCTTTGGCGCAATGTTGAGTTTTGAGCTGGATGGCGATGAGCAAACGCTGCGTCGTTTCCTGGGCGGGCTGTCGTTGTTTACGCTGGCGGAATCGTTAGGGGGAGTGGAAAGTTTAATCTCTCACGCCGCAACCATGACACATGCAGGCATGGCGCCAGAAGCGCGTGCTGCCGCCGGGATCTCCGAGACGCTGTTGCGTATCTCCACCGGTATAGAAGATGGCGAAGATTTAATTGCCGACCTGGAAAATGGCTTCCGGGCTGCAAACAAGGGGTAAAAATGAGTGTGATTGCGCAGGCAGGGGCGAAAGGTCGTCAACTGCATAAATTTGGTGGCAGTAGTCTGGCTGATGTGAAGTGTTATTTGCGTGTCGCGGGCATTATGGCGGAGTACTCTCAGCCCGACGATATGATGGTGGTTTCCGCCGCCGGTAGCACCACTAACCAGTTGATTAACTGGTTGAAACTAAGCCAGACCGATCGTCTCTCTGCGCATCAGGTTCAACAAACGCTACGTCGTTATCAATGCGATCTGATTAGCGGCCTGTTACCTGCCGAAGAAGCCGATAGCCTTATTAGCGCCTTTGTCAGCGATCTTGAACGCCTGGCGGCGCTGCTCGACAGCGGTATTAACGACGCGGTGTATGCGGAAGTGGTGGGCCACGGTGAAGTGTGGTCGGCGCGCCTGATGTCTGCGGTGCTTAACCAACAAGGGCTGTCAGCGGCCTGGCTTGATGCCCGCGAGTTTTTACGCGCTGAACGCGCTGCGCAACCGCAGGTTGATGAAGGGCTTTCTTACCCGTTGCTGCAACAGCTACTGGTACAACATCCGGGCAAACGTCTGGTGGTGACCGGGTTTATCAGCCGTAACAACGCCGGTGAAACGGTGCTGCTGGGGCGTAACGGTTCCGACTATTCCGCGACACAAATCGGTGCGCTGGCGGGTGTTTCTCGTGTAACCATCTGGAGCGACGTCGCCGGGGTATACAGTGCCGATCCGCGTAAAGTGAAAGATGCCTGTCTGCTGCCATTGCTGCGTCTGGATGAGGCCAGCGAACTGGCGCGTCTGGCGGCTCCCGTTCTTCACGCCCGTACTTTACAGCCGGTTTCTGGCAGCGAAATTGACCTGCAGCTGCGCTGTAGCTACACGCCGGATCAAGGTTCCACGCGCATTGAACGCGTGCTGGCCTCCGGTACTGGTGCGCGTATTGTCACCAGCCATGATGATGTTTGTTTGATTGAGTTTCAGGTGCCCGCCAGCCAGGACTTCAAACTGGCGCATAAAGAAATCGACCAGATCCTGAAACGCGCGCAGGTGCGCCCACTGGCGGTTGGCGTACATAACGATCGCCAGTTGCTGCAATTTTGCTACACCTCTGAAGTGGCTGACAGCGCCCTGAAAATCCTCGACGAAGCGGGATTACCTGGCGAACTGCGTCTGCGTCAGGGGCTGGCGCTGGTGGCGATGGTCGGGGCGGGCGTCACCCGTAACCCGCTGCATTGCCACCGCTTCTGGCAGCAACTGAAAGGCCAGCCGGTCGAATTTACCTGGCAGTCGGATGACGGTATCAGCCTGGTGGCAGTGCTGCGTACCGGCCCGACCGAAAGCCTGATTCAGGGGTTGCATCAGTCCGTATTTCGCGCGGAAAAACGCATTGGCCTGGTTCTGTTCGGCAAGGGCAATATCGGTTCCCGCTGGCTGGAACTGTTTGCCCGTGAGCAGAGTACGCTTTCGGCGCGTACTGGATTTGAATTTGTGCTGGCAGGCGTGGTGGACAGCCGCCGCAGCCTGCTGAGTTATGACGGGCTGGACGCCAGCCGCGCGTTAGCGTTCTTCAATGATGAGGCCGTGGAGCAGGATGAAGAGTCGCTGTTCCTGTGGATGCGCGCCCATCCGTATGATGATTTAGTGGTGCTGGACGTTACCGCCAGCCAGCAGCTTGCCGATCAATATCTCGATTTCGCCAGCCACGGTTTCCACGTTATCAGCGCCAACAAACTGGCGGGAGCGAGCGACAGCAATAAATATCGCCAGATCCACGACGCGTTCGAAAAAACCGGGCGCCACTGGCTGTATAACGCCACCGTCGGTGCGGGGTTGCCGATCAACCATACCGTGCGCGACCTGATCGACAGCGGCGACACTATTTTGTCGATCAGCGGGATCTTCTCCGGCACGCTCTCCTGGCTGTTCCTGCAATTCGACGGTAGCGTGCCGTTTACCGAGCTGGTGGATCAGGCATGGCAGCAAGGGTTAACTGAACCTGACCCGCGTGATGACCTTTCCGGCAAAGACGTGATGCGCAAGCTGGTGATCCTGGCGCGTGAAGCGGGTTACAACATCGAACCGGATCAGGTACGTGTGGAGTCGCTGGTGCCTGCTCATTGCGAAGGCGGCAGCATCGACCATTTCTTTGAAAATGGCGATGAGCTGAACGAGCAGATGGTACAACGGCTGGAAGCTGCCCGCGAAATGGGGCTGGTGCTACGCTACGTGGCGCGTTTCGATGCCAACGGCAAAGCGCGTGTTGGTGTGGAAGCGGTGCGGGAAGATCATCCGCTGGCATCACTGCTGCCATGCGATAACGTCTTCGCCATCGAAAGCCGCTGGTATCGTGATAACCCGCTGGTGATCCGTGGACCAGGCGCAGGGCGCGATGTCACCGCCGGGGCGATTCAGTCGGATATTAATCGTCTGGCGCAGTTGTTGTAAGTTCAGGAGCCCAATTAGGCATGATGCACATGCTTGTTGGGCTTATGGCCTTTAACACAATTTACCTAATTATCATTGAGTTGTAAGCCGGATAAGGTGTTCACGCTGCATCCGGCAAGAAACAATAAATCCGTCTGCTAGGTTTCTTGTAATTCCCATCCTGAATCTTTTTCATCTTCCCTGATTTTTCCTCACCATCATTGGTCATTTTTCGGTTGACGCCCCTCGGCTTTTCCTTCATCTTTACATCTGGACGTCTAAATGGATAGATGTTCACAACACAACATATAACTACAAGCGATTGATGAGGTAAGGTATGAGCTTTTTTCACGCCAGCCAGCGGGATGCCCTGAATCAGAGCCTGGCAGAAGTCCAGGGGCAGATTAACGTTTCTTTCGAGTTTTTCCCGCCGCGTACCAGTGAAATGGAGCAGACCCTGTGGAACTCCATTGATCGCCTTAGCAGCCTGAAACCGAAGTTTGTGTCGGTGACCTATGGCGCGAACTCCGGCGAGCGCGACCGTACACACAGCATCATTAAAGGCATTAAAGATCGCACCGGTCTGGAAGCTGCGCCGCATCTCACCTGCATTGATGCGACTCCCGATGAGCTGCGCACCATCGCTCGCGACTACTGGAATAACGGCATTCGCCATATTGTGGCGCTGCGTGGCGACCTGCCGCCGGGAAGCGGTAAGCCGGAAATGTATGCCTCTGACCTGGTGACGCTGTTAAAAGAAGTCGCGGATTTCGATATCTCCGTGGCGGCGTATCCGGAAGTTCACCCGGAGGCGAAAAGTGCCCAGGCAGATTTGCTTAACCTGAGACGTAAAGTCGATGCCGGCGCCAACCGTGCGATTACTCAATTCTTCTTCGATGTCGAAAGCTACCTGCGTTTTCGCGATCGCTGCGTATCGGCGGGTATCGATGTGGAAATTATTCCGGGCATTTTGCCGGTCTCTAACTTTAAACAGGCGAAGAAATTTGCCGACATGACCAACGTGCGTATTCCGGCGTGGATGGCGCAAATGTTTGACGGTCTGGATGACGATGCCGAAACCCGCAAGCTGGTGGGCGCGAATATTGCCATGGATATGGTGAAGATTTTAAGCCGGGAAGGAGTGAAAGATTTCCACTTCTATACGCTTAACCGCGCTGAAATGAGTTACGCGATTTGCCATACGCTGGGTGTTCGACCTGGTTTATAAGCATTGTGTCTTTTGTGAAAATCACACAGTGATTACAAATTTTAAACAGAGCACAAAATGCTGCCTCTAAATGAGGGTGGGAAAATAAGGTAGTCAGCCTTGTTTTCTCCCTTCTCCCTTGAAGGATGTGAAGCTAAAACACTTTTTTATAAAGTATTTGTCCTAAATCGGACATAATCAAAAAGGCTTAATTACGATCAATTTGATCTACATCTCTTTAACCAACAATATGTAAGATCTCAACTATCGCATCCGTGGATTAATTCAATTATAACTTCTCTCTAACGCTGTGTATCGTAACGGTAACACTGTAGAGGGGAGCACATTGATGAGCACGTCAGACGATATCCATAACACGACAGCCACCGGCAAATGCCCGTTCCATCAGGGCGGTCATGACCAGAGCGCAGGTGGGGGCACAACCACTCGCGACTGGTGGCCAAATCAACTCCGTGTTGACCTGTTAAACCAACATTCTAATCGTTCTAACCCGCTGGGTGAGGACTTTGACTACCGCAAAGAATTCAGCAAATTAGATTACTACGGCCTGAAAAAAGATCTGAAAGCCCTGCTGACAGAATCTCAGCCGTGGTGGCCAGCCGACTGGGGCAGCTATGCGGGCTTATTTATTCGTATGGCCTGGCACGGCGCGGGGACTTACCGTTCCATCGACGGACGCGGCGGCGCAGGTCGTGGTCAGCAACGTTTTGCACCGCTGAACTCCTGGCCGGATAACGTAAGCCTCGATAAAGCGCGTCGCCTGTTGTGGCCAATCAAACAGAAATATGGTCAGAAAATCTCCTGGGCAGACCTGTTTATCCTCGCGGGTAACGTGGCGCTGGAAAACTCCGGCTTCCGTACCTTCGGGTTTGGTGCCGGTCGTGAAGACGTCTGGGAACCGGATCTCGACGTTAACTGGGGTGATGAAAAAGCCTGGCTGACCCACCGTCATCCAGAAGCACTGGCGAAAGCACCACTGGGTGCAACCGAGATGGGGCTGATTTACGTTAACCCGGAAGGCCCGGATCACAGCGGCGAACCGCTTTCTGCGGCAGCAGCTATCCGTGCGACCTTCGGCAACATGGGCATGAACGACGAAGAAACCGTGGCGCTGATTGCGGGTGGTCATACGCTGGGTAAAACCCACGGTGCCGGTCCGACATCTAACGTTGGCCCTGACCCGGAAGCTGCACCGATTGAAGAACAAGGTTTAGGCTGGGCGAGCACTTACGGCAGCGGCGTTGGCGCAGATGCCATCACCTCTGGTCTGGAAGTGGTCTGGACGCAGACACCGACTCAGTGGAGCAACTATTTCTTCGAAAACCTGTTCAAATATGAGTGGGTACAGACCCGCAGCCCGGCTGGCGCAATCCAGTTCGAAGCGGTAGACGCACCGGAAATTATCCCGGATCCGTTTGATCCGTCGAAGAAACGTAAGCCGACGATGCTGGTGACCGACCTGACGCTGCGTTTTGATCCAGAGTTCGAGAAGATCTCTCGTCGCTTCCTCAACGATCCGCAGGCGTTCAACGAAGCCTTTGCCCGTGCCTGGTTCAAACTGACGCACAGGGATATGGGGCCGAAATCTCGCTACATCGGGCCGGAAGTACCGAAAGAAGATCTGATCTGGCAAGATCCGCTGCCGCAGCCGATCTACAACCCGACCGAACAAGACATTATCAGTCTGAAATTTGCGATTGCGGATTCTGGTCTGTCTGTCAGTGAGCTGGTATCGGTGGCCTGGGCGTCTGCTTCTACTTTCCGTGGTGGCGACAAACGCGGTGGCGCCAACGGTGCGCGTCTGGCATTAGCACCGCAGCGCGACTGGGATGTGAACGCCGCAGCCGTTCGTGCTCTGCCAGTTCTGGAGAAAATTCAGAAAGAGTCTGGCAAAGCTTCGCTGGCGGATATCATCGTGCTGGCTGGTGTGGTTGGTGTTGAGAAAGCCGCAAGCGCCGCAGGTTTGAGCATTCATGTACCGTTTGCGCCGGGTCGCGTTGATGCGCGTCAGGATCAGACTGACATTGAGATGTTTGAGCTGCTGGAGCCAATTGCTGACGGTTTCCGTAACTATCGCGCTCGTCTGGACGTTTCCACCACCGAGTCACTGCTGATCGACAAAGCACAGCAACTGACGCTGACCGCGCCGGAAATGACTGCGCTGGTGGGCGGGATGCGCGTACTGGGTGCCAACTTCGATGGCAGCAAAAACGGCGTCTTCACTGACCGCGTGGGCGTATTGAGCAATGACTTCTTCGTGAACTTGCTGGATATGCGTTACGAGTGGAAAGCGACCGACGAATCGAAAGAGCTGTTCGAAGGCCGTGACCGCGAAACCGGCGAAGTGAAATACACAGCCAGCCGTGCGGATCTGGTATTTGGTTCTAACTCTGTCCTGCGTGCGGTAGCGGAAGTTTACGCCAGCAGCGATGCCCACGAGAAGTTTGTTAAAGACTTCGTGGCGGCATGGGTGAAAGTGATGAACCTCGACCGTTTCGACCTGCTGTAATCTGACCTTCTTCAGCGACTGCCTTTCATGCAGTCGCTGAAGTTTCTTTACCGGCGTATAGTGTCCACAGGAAAACTACACACTGGATCTCACATGTCTGCCGCAGGAAAGAGCAACCCACTGGCAATCAGTGGCCTGGTTGTGCTCACACTTATCTGGAGTTATAGCTGGATTTTCATGAAGCAAGTCACCAGCTACATCGGTGCCTTCGACTTCACCGCCTTACGCTGCATTTTCGGCGCTCTCGTTTTATTCATCGTCCTTTTATTACGTGGTCGCGGAATGCGCCCGACGCCGTTTAAATACACCTTAGCCATCGCCCTGTTACAAACCTGTGGGATGGTTGGCCTGGCGCAGTGGGCGCTGGTCAGCGGCGGAGCGGGGAAGGTGGCGATCCTGAGCTATACCATGCCGTTCTGGGTGGTGATTTTCGCCGCGTTGTTTCTCGGTGAACGCCTGCGACGTGGGCAATATTTCGCGATACTGATTGCCGCTTTCGGCTTATTTTTGGTGTTGCAGCCGTGGCAACTCGATTTTTCTTCGATGAAAAGTGCCATGCTGGCAATCCTCTCCGGTGTTAGTTGGGGGGCGAGCGCGATTGTTGCTAAACGTCTGTATGCCCGTCATCCGCGCGTGGATTTATTGTCGTTAACATCCTGGCAGATGCTCTATGCGGCGCTGGTGATGAGTGTGGTCGCTTTACTGGTGCCGCAACGTGAAATTGACTGGCAGCCCACCGTGTTCTGGGCGCTGGCCTACAGTGCGATTCTGGCGACGGCGCTGGCGTGGAGCTTATGGCTGTTTGTGCTGAAAAACTTGCCTGCCAGTATTGCCAGCTTAAGCACACTGGCCGTTCCCGTTTGCGGCGTACTCTTTTCCTGGTGGCTGCTCGGTGAGAATCCGGGGGCCGTTGAAGGTAGCGGTATTGTGCTGATTGTGCTGGCACTGGCGCTGGTGAGCCGTAAGAAAAAAGAAGCCGTCAGTGTAAAAAGGATCTGAATTTTTTCTTCATGTGGGGCGATCTCTTATTTAACAAAATAACGATAATGCCCCACCATCCGCCAGCTAAACAGCACATCTTCTTCCTGCGCGCCTGCGCCAATGTTATGTATCACCAGCGGCGTACCGTCGCGGGCGAAGCCATCTGACACCACCCCAATATGTGCCAGCCCGTTATCTAATCGCCAGGAGACAATATCGCCCGCTTGATAGTCACTGGCGTTTTTGCTGGTGGGGCGTGTTTTATCGTGGCGGCTAAACCAGGTTTCCAGATTCGGCACCCGACGATGATCGATGTTGCTGTCCGGACGTTTTAACTGCCACTTTTGTGGATAATCGGCAAAATTCTTCGCCATATCTTCATGCACCAGCTTCTGCAAATCGACCTTCTGGCTGCGCAAGGCGCGGATCACTACATCAGAACATACGCCGCGCTCCTGCGGGACATCGCCGCCAGGATAGGTAAGCTGCATATACGCCGGATCGTAAAATAGCGTGCTGCCGATTTGCTGTCTGGCACCGTCTGCGATGGCAAGGTTGGTGTTGGTCTGGATTTGTACCACGGTTGGTGGAACGGCGGGAGATTTTAAGGAGTGGCTGGTAAATCCCGTCAGAAGACTGACCAACGCGAGTGAAGCTTTCATCTGTTTCGTCCGTGAAAATAATCGTCGCAGATTCGACCTTCCGGGCGTTTGAATGTTCTGTGGGGAAAATGTCCAGAAGCGGATAAAAAAAACTCCGAACAATGCGGAATTTCAGATGGGTGACAAAGTAAAAAAGTGTCCGGACGGTTCCCTCACATCTTTGGGGAGAGGGCGAGGGGGAAAACCGTGCCCTCAGTGACGAATGAGCCAGTTTGGCAGCAATTTCCAACACCCGGACAACGCAGGTGTTTCAGACGGGCGACAATGTATAAAACGTGCCCGGACGGTCCCCTCGCCCCTTTGGGGAGAG
>NZ_AEJZ01000172.1:0-14113 GCF_000208525.1 Escherichia sp. TW14182 | reverse complement strand
ATTATATATTTTTTATTATATATAAATAATTATGTTAATCATGAGGTTAAAATAAACACAAAAGCGATTGACCTGCGTATTTTCCGAAATAATTACAGACTAAAAATCTATTTTAGGATTAACCTCACGGTATGATTTTCGTTAAATCACAGACAAGAGGATTTATCTGATAGAACAATGCCGACTTATAGTCGGCATTGTTATTAAGGTTATTTAATCAATCGTGCTATGTATTAATTGCCGAATACGATGTACATATCGGCATCAACCTGTAGGCCTGATAAGACGCGACCGCGTCGCATCAGGCACCGGTTGCCGGATGCGGCATAAACGCCTTATCCGGCCTACGTAGCGGCATCAGACATGCACGATGATTAACCGCGCCACGCCTTATAGCGGTTAATCAGACCATTGGTCGAGCTATCGTGGCTGCTGATTTCTTTGTCATCTTTCAGCTCCGGCAGAATACGGTTCGCCAGCTGTTTACCCAGCTCAACGCCCCACTGGTCGAAGGTGAAGATGTTCAGGATCACGCCCTGAGTAAAGATTTTGTGCTCATACAGCGCAATCAACGCCCCCAGGCTGAACGGGGTGATTTCGCGCAGCAGGATGGAGTTGGTCGGACGGTTACCTTCGAACACTTTAAACGGCACTACATAGTCGAGCGTCGCCGGATCTTTACCCTGATCGCGATATTCCTGCTCTACCACTTCGCGGGATTTACCAAAGGCCAGAGCTTCGGTCTGAGCAAAGAAGTTAGACAGCAGTTTCTGGTGGTGATCAGAGAGCGGGTTATGGGTGATAGCCGGCGCGATGAAATCGCACGGCACCATTTTGGTTCCCTGGTGGATCAGCTGGTAAAACGCATGTTGCCCGTTTGTACCCGGCTCACCCCAGATAATCGGGCCAGTCTGGTAATCCACTACGTTACCGTTACGGTCAACGTATTTGCCGTTGGATTCCATATTGCCCTGCTGGAAGTACGCCGCGAAACGGTGCATATACTGGTCATACGGCAGAATCGCTTCAGTTTCCGCGCCAAAGAAATTGTTGTACCAGATGCCGATCAGCGCCAGCAATACAGGCAGGTTTTTCTCGGCTGGCGTGGTGGAGAAATGCTTGTCCATCGCATGTGCGCCGGAAAGCAGTTCAACGAAGTTATCAAAGCCGATGGAGAGAACAATCGACAGACCAATCGCTGACCACAAAGAGTAACGGCCGCCGACCCAGTCCCAGAACTCGAACATGTTGGCGGTATCAATACCAAACTCGCCAACGGCTTTCGCATTGGTGGAGAGCGCCGCAAAGTGTTTCGCAACGTGCTTCTCATCACCGGCCGCTTTCAGGAACCAGTCACGCGCGCTATGGGCGTTGGTCATGGTTTCCTGAGTGGTGAAGGTTTTAGACGCCACCAGGAACAGCGTGGTTTCAGGGTTCACTTTTTTCAGCACTTCTGCGATGTGAGTTCCGTCAACGTTAGAAACGAAGTGCATATTCAGGTGATTTTTGTACGGACGCAGTGCTTCGGTCACCATGTACGGGCCGAGGTCAGAACCGCCGATACCGATGTTCACCACGTCGGTGATTGCTTTGCCGGTATAACCCTTCCACTCACCGGAAATAATCGCTTGCGAGAAGGTTTTCATCTTCTCCAGCACCGCGTTGACTTCCGGCATTACGTCTTTGCCATCAACCAGAATCGGCGTATTGCTACGATTACGCAGCGCCACGTGCAGCACGGCGCGGTTTTCGGTGCGGTTAATCTTCTCGCCAGAGAACATCGACTTAATCGCGCCAGCCAGATCGCACTCTTTCGCCAGATCCTGCAATTTCGCCAGAGTTTCTTCGGTGATGCGGTTTTTGGAGTAATCCACCAGCATCTGATCGTCGAAGGTTGCGGAGAACTTAGAAAAACGATCGCCATCTTTAGCAAAAAGATCGGCGATCGTAACGTCTTTCATTTCATCGAAGTGTTTCTGTAGTGCCTGCCAGGCAGCGGTCTGCGTTGGATTGATGTTTTTCATTAGCAATACTCTTCTGATATTGAGAATTGTGACTGTGGAAGATTGTAGCGCCAGTCACAGAAAAATGTGATGGTTTTAGTGCCGTTAGCTCAGCTAACTACTGAAGAGGATAAAAAGTATAGACGTTATAAGCACAATTTCTGACCATGCCCGCTGCATGAATAATCCGCATAATCCCGGCGTTGACACACTCCCCTACACCTTTTATTTATAAATACGGTCTGCGCCTGCACCGGTTTCTATTTTGCCTTTGTGCCAAGGTCGCTTCTTTCATTCCCTGACACGAGGTTGTTATGCCCGATATTGTTGTCTCCAAATTTGGTGGTACTAGCGTGGCTGATTTCGACGCCATGAACCGCAGCGCCGACATTGTGCTTTCTGATGAGAATGTTCGTTTAGTTGTGCTTTCTGCTTCTGCGGGGATTACTAACCTACTTGTTGCACTGGCTGAAGGTCTGGAACCGGTTGAGCGTTTCGAAAAACTCGATGCTATTCGCAATATTCAGTTCGCCATTCTGGAGCGCCTGCGTTACCCGAACGTCATCCGTGAAGAGATTGAACGTTTGTTGGAGAACATTACCGTTCTGGCCGAAGCGGCGGCGCTGGCAACATCTCCGGCTCTGACGGATGAACTGGTTAGCCACGGCGAACTGATGTCTACTCTACTATTTGTTGAAATCCTGCGCGAACGCGATGTCCAGGCGCAGTGGTTTGATGTGCGTAAAGTGATGCGCACCAACGACCGGTTTGGTCGCGCGGAGCCAGATGTTGTTGCACTGGCGGAACTGTCTGCGTTGCATCTGACTCCACAGCTCAGTGAAGGTTTAGTCATCACCCAGGGCTTTATTGGTAGCGAAAGTAAAGGGCGTACTACAACACTTGGACGTGGCGGCAGCGATTATACGGCAGCCTTGTTGGCGGAAGCCTTACACGCATCTCGCGTTGATATCTGGACTGACGTCCCTGGCATCTACACGACCGATCCGCGCGTGGTGCCGGCAGCAAAACGCATTGATAAAATCGCTTTTGAAGAGGCCGCTGAAATGGCGACCTTTGGCGCGAAAGTGCTGCATCCAGCGACGTTGCTGCCCGCAGTGCGCAGCGATATTCCGGTGTTTGTCGGTTCCAGCAAAGACCCACGTGCTGGCGGTACGTTGGTGTGTAATAAAACCGAAAATCCACCGCTGTTCCGTGCACTGGCTCTGCGCCGTAAACAAACGCTATTAACCCTGCACAGCCTGAATATGCTGCATTCCCGTGGCTTCCTCGCGGAAGTTTTCGGTATCCTCGCGCGGCATAATATTTCGGTGGATTTAATTACTACGTCCGAAGTGAGCGTGGCATTAACTCTTGATACGACTGGTTCAACTTCCACTGGCGATACATTGTTGACGCAATCACTGCTGATGGAGCTTTCGGCGCTGTGCCGCGTGGAAGTGGAAGAAGGCCTGGCACTGGTGGCGCTGATTGGTAATGACCTGTCAAAAGCCTGCGGCGTCGGCAAAGAAGTATTTGGCGTGCTGGAACCGTTCAACATCCGCATGATTTGCTACGGCGCTTCCAGCAATAACCTGTGCTTCCTGGTGCCGGGTGCTGATGCGGAACAGGTGGTGCAGACATTGCATAGTAATTTGTTTGAGTAAACGACCAGTACAGGTGAATAGCGAGCCACGTCGCTATTCACCATGCCTGATCAATTACGAATTACTACGGCGCTGTTGCTTTTCCGCATGTACGCGTTTCACTATCTTATAAATCCATTGCAGCGTCAGATTATATTTCTTCGCTAATTCGGCGTAGTTGCGACCATCGCACTCGCTATAGATTTGGTAGTCACGCTCCGACGCCCGTCCAGAGATCCCTTTCGGGAAATAAATGCTTTGCCCCCCCAGTTACGCATCATTCGGTCAGCAATGGCAAAGCCCACATTTTCCGCCGATGAGCTGTCGAGATTGATGCTCTCAATCAGAACTTGCGATGCATGAAACGCCAGGTCGTTAATGATCTCCGGTGTCCGGGCCATCTCTTTTGATTTTCGTATCATTTTTCATCTCCATATATCTTGCATCCTGTATAAGACCCGATGCGTGTAAAACCACGGATATACGCTAAGCAGTTATCATTACTGCCACTCAATACATTCAACAAACAAATAAACAACCAAAGAGTTACCTTTGTTACTCTGCATCACTACGCGATCGCGGCGTTCGGGGAAAGATAATGCCTTTACCGCCAGATAAGTGGGATATGCTGCCGCTCCAGGCCTGCCTTCAGGACGTGGAAACGTTTTTCCATAAACATGATGGCAAAAAATACGACTGGCGCGGAGCCTTAGGAATTATCACCGGCAATAAAGAACAGTGCGATCGCCTGTTTTGCAGTGAATTTTGTGCTGAATTCCTGCAATTAAAAGATAGCTGGCGATACTCACCAAATCACTTGTATGCCTTAGTAAGTAGCTGGCAATCCCATCCTTAAATCACACCGGGCACAATGCCCGGTTCCTTATATACGCTAAATAGCCTATACGGACACCTCCCCGGTGCAAGCACGGTTAGACAGAGAAAATGGTCTCTGCGCCTTACCCCGAAAGGGCTGACCGAAAATGGAGAACTATTCCGCTTGGCTATTTAGAATTAGGTATAACATATTTATAAAAAATATCATCCCAAACAAAGCATTCACGTGAAGAATAAAAGCAATTTTTAAACATAAATATATTGCGTTATAAATCACTTCAAATATAGTTTGTCCTTTTGATACCCTCATAGACGATGCGAGGAAACAGCGTGTTTACTATCTCACTCCTCTGGAAAAGTAAGGTTATCACTAATAAAAATGAGTCAGATAACACGTTGCCGCTGGCACGCCACAAAGATAGAGGCTTAAGTAGGATAACATTCACATACTATGCATATACACTGATTCCTCATTTGCTTATAAAAATTCAATAAAGCAAAATAACAATAGAAAGGATAATACGTCATGGTTGATAAAATAATTTTCACTGTTACGCCAATTTTTTCCATTCCTCCACGTTGCGCAGCTGCTGTAGAAACCTGGATTTATCAGGTTGCTAAGATGACAAGAATACCGAATAGAATTGTTTGTATAAAAGAAGAAGGTTATTCTGATATCACCACTGTCAGTGAACGATGCTCAATTCATCGCATCGGGTTCAGTCGAATTTATAAACGCATATTTCAGAAATTGACGCGTATAGATCCCCTGCCTTATTCTCAACGAATTTTGAATGTCGCTAACGATTTCAATATTACGGATAACAGTGTAATCGTTGTACATAATAGCATGAAATTATATCGCCAGATTCGTGAGCGTTCACCTCATGCAAAAATAGTGATGCATATGCATAACGCTTATGAGCCAAAAGGAATGGATGATAATGTCAAAATGCTCGTCCCCAGTAACTATTTAAAAGACTATTATCAGGGGTTTCTTCCTGATGCAGATATCGCTATAGTCCCAAATGGAACAGATCCATATAATACGGATAAGCACCATGTAAAAATCAACAGTTCTGAACTGAACATCCCCCCTGAAAAGAAGATTGTATTTTATGCGGGAAGAATATCTCCTGAAAAAGGATTGATGTTACTTTTACAGGCGTTTGAACTACTCATCAGAACCCGTGATGATATAGAACTGGTTGTTATAGGGGATTATGCGAGCAAAAGTAAGGGGGAAAAAGGAATTTACCAAAAGAAAATTCGAGAATTAGCAAAACAACTAGGTTCACACTGCCATATGTTAGGAGGTGTCGCTCCTGAGGAAATGCATCGCTATTATTCTTTGGCTGATTTAGTTGTTATTCCATCTCAATTTCAGGAGCCATTTTGTATGGTGGCAATAGAAGCTATGAGCGCAGGTAAACCTGTACTGGTGAGTACTCGAGGTGGAATGATAGAATTTGTAAAAGATAAAGATACTGGCTATCACCTGCAAGAGCCGATGACACCAGAAACGATTGCTGTGGATATAGAAAAAACACTTAACAATCCTGATTTACTTAGTATTGCCCATCACGGAAAACAATTTGTCCTAGAAAATTATTTATGGTGGCAAGTTACTCACAAGTTTGAAACTGTAATTAGCAATTGGTTTGACTGTTCTAATTAGAACTTTAGTGACGAATTTTATTTTGAAAAAAATATTACTGATATGGATAAAAACAATACCGGGCTGTATGCCCGGTATATTACTGTTTATCCTAAAATCACAACCAGATCTGAAGCCACGAATTAAAAGAAACAGTCAAATGGATAATTTTTTCAAAAAAAAACATCCTGACTCATTCTCCTATTCTGCTCTGGGGTAAATTCCCGTACACTGAACATTCTGGCTCACTGAGGGCACCATCATGGCACTCCCCCGTATTACACAAAAAGAGATGACCGAGCGTGAACAGCGCGAATTAAAGACGCTACTGGATCGGGCGCGTATTGCGCATGGTCGTGTGTTGACCAATGCCGAAACCAACAGCATTAAAAAAGAGTACATTGATAAGCTGATGGTTGAGCGTGAGGCTGAGGCGAAAAAGGCCCGCCAGTTGAAGAAAAAGCAGGCTTACAAACCGGACCCTGAAGCGTCATTCAGTTGGTCGGCAAATACATCGACGCGCGGCAGACGCTGATTAACGCCCTTTTTTCTTCCGCCCCGGCGAGGTGAAACGCTTACCGTTTGATGCCGGGCGACTCCCTTTTTCCGCCGTTTTTTCCATCTTCACCACCGGGCGCTTGATACCCGCCGTTTTCGGTTTGGCCTTCGCTTTGGGTTTTGCCTCGGAAGAGGAATTTTCGATGAGCTTAAAAAGATCGATGAGTTCATCGTCAGTTAAATCGCGCCACTCGCCCAGTGGAATGCCGCTTAAGCTGACGTTCATGATGCGTGTGCGTTCCAACTTCTTCACTTCGTAGCCAAAGTGCTCACACATGCGACGAATCTGTCGGTTCAGCCCCTGCACCAGGGTAATGCGAAAGACAAATGGCGCTTCTTTTTTGACTTTGCATTTTTTGGTCACCGTCCCGAGGATCGGCACGCCTGCGCCCATGCCACGAATAAATTCATCGGTAATCGGTTTATCCACCGTCACCAGATACTCTTTCTCATGGTCATTACCCGCACGGAGGATCTTATTCACCAGATCGCCGTGATTGGTGAGGAAAATCAGTCCCTGAGAGTCTTTATCCAGGCGACCAATCGGGAAGACGCGTTTACTGTGATTAACGAAATCGACAATGTTATCTCGCTCGCCATCTTCGGTGGTGCTGACAATGCCAACAGGTTTATTCAGGGCGATAAGCACTAAATCTTCGGCTTCCCGTGGCTCAATCAGTTGACCGTTTACTTTTACAACGTCACCGGGTTTCACCTGATCGCCAATGGTGGCACGCTTGCCATTAAGGAACACATTGCCTTGCTCGATATAGCGATCCGCTTCGCGGCGTGAGCAAATTCCGCTTTCGCTGATGTATTTATTTAAACGGACTGATGAGTCGGGCAGCATAAATTCTCCTGTAAAACGCGGAATATACCGTACCTCCTCCTCCTGAAAAACAGGATTTATGCGGGATACGATAAGTTACGTGCCAGCATTAATAGCCGTTTAATAGAAAATCGATAGCATCACGCAGTACGATTCGCTGTTGACTAAGATCAGCTATACGTTCTCCCAACTCTTTTAGCGGTATTCCTGTCATCATATGAGTCATCACCATGTGGTCCAGGCCAGCAATTGAAACCACCGGACAAACTTTTACCGGCGGTTTACCGCCAGGTAGCTGATCAAGTCGGATCGCCGGAGCAACAATGGCATGCTTTAATACATTGGCGACAGGATGTTGGAGATTGATGAGATAAGGATAAACATGCCGCCCACTCCCCAGGTTTTCATAAGCACAATATTGCTCCATTAGAATGACCTTTGGTAATCGCTAAATGAACCGTTCTCATCCACCCACTGATTAACTGCGTCGACGGATTCTTTGTTTTCTCGCAACCAGGTTTCTCTGTGATTCTGACGTATTTTTTCCAGTAACGCTTCGGTTAATACCGCCGAGAGATTGAGTTTGAGTTTACGTGTCTCTTCCAAAATCTCTGGTGGCAGCGAAACATTGACAGATTTTTTAACCTTCGACATTGTGCGCATAATTCCCTCCATCATGATGCGCATACTCTGTCTAAAAGTAGCGTAATTAGCGAGCATTTTTCCTCCAGTTCCCTTAGAAATTTGTCGAAAAATACCTCTGTCGCGAATACCTGTCACGCCTGATCATTCAAACTTGCGAGGCGCTTTCCAGAAGCAATACACGACATCGTGAGCCATGTCAGTAAGTGGTGAAATTCGCGGTGATAGCATGGCTCCCGTGATTTCTTACTAACCGGAGAAGTAATGGAACTGCTTTTATTGAGTAACTCGACGCTGCCGGGAAAAGCCTGGCTGGAACATGCGCTGCCGCTGATTGCTGAACAGTTGCAGGGTCGCCGTTCAGCGGTGTTTATTCCTTTCGCTGGCGTAACGCAAACCTGGGATGATTACACCGCCAAAACGGCTGCGGTTCTCGCTCCGCTGGGTGTTTCTGTCACCGGTATTCATAGTGTTGCCGATCCTGTTGCCGCGATTGAAAATGCGGAAATCGTGATTGTCGGCGGTGGCAACACTTTCCAGTTACTGAAGGAATGTCGTGTGCGCGGTCTGCTGGCACCAATTGTTGACGTGGTGAAACGCGGCGCGCTGTATATTGGCTGGAGCGCAGGTGCTAACCTCGCTTGCCCAACTATCCGCACCACCAACGATATGCCGATTGTCGATCCGCAAGGTTTCGATGCGCTAAATCTGTTCCCGCTGCAAATCAACCCGCACTTCACCAACGCGCTGCCGGAAGGCCACAAAGGTGAAACACGCGAGCAGCGTATTCGCGAACTGCTGGTGGTTGCGCCAGAGTTGACGATTATTGGTCTGCCGGAAGGTAACTGGATCACGGTGAGTAAAGGTCACGCTACGCTGGGCGGCCCGAATACCACCTATGTGTTTAAAGCGGGTGAGGAAGCAGTACCGCTGGAAGCCGGGCACCGTTTTTAAGTAAATTGCCGGATGCATTATCCGGCATCTTGTACACAATGCCTGATGCGACGCTTGACGCGTCTTATCAGGCCTACAGGGTTCCTGTATTAATACTCGTCCCGCCCCTCATCTTCATCTGGCTGTTCCAGCACGCTGTAAGCCACCGAACAAAACAGCGAGTTCAGACGCTGCATATCTCCCAGCAAGCCTAAATGTAACGAACTGGTTTCAATACTCTGCACGTTTTGCTGATGCAAGCGATCGACGTGAGCGTGGGAATAACGGCGATTAAGAATGCGAAAACGATGCTTACTGCGGCGTAAACGACGGGCGCTGGTGACATCGCCAGAGAAGAAAACCGACATAGCCAGCTTTAAATTGCTGAGCAATTGCTCATAGAGCGCATCCAGTTCCTTCAACCCATCAATCGAAAATGCCCGCCGCGCTGCCAGCGATTTGTCAGCAATTTCGCTGCCCATACGCTCGACAATATCGGAAGCCTGTTCCAGATTGAGCGCCATTTCAATGATTTCCGCCCAGCGACGAGACTCTTCCTCCGCCAGTTCCTCTTTTGGCATCCGCGCCAGGTAAAGTTTAATCGCGGTATATAACACGTTGATATCATCCGCCAACTTGCGCAGCTCTTTCTCTTCACGAGGCGCGCCGTGCATCACTTTATTCAGCCCTTCCATCATCTGTTCCATTGCGTCACCGATGCGCAATGTTTCGCGCGCCGCATTGGCCAGGGCGAGCGTTGGCGTATCCAGCGCGCTAACGTCCAGATGTTTCGGTTTCAGATGGGCGTCCAGTTCGGGTTCATCGCGAATAATCGTTTTGCAAAACCGCGCCATCGGGTCAACAAATGGCAGCATTACCAGACAGCGCACAAGGTTGTAGAAGACGTGGAAATAGATAACCAGTTCCGCTTTTGGCAAAGGCAGTTTATCCATGGATTCAGCCAGAACATGGACAAACGGCAGGATAATCAGGCTTCCCACCAGCTTAAACAGCAGGCTACCCAGCGCCACGCGACGTGCAGCGGCATTGGCGGCACTGTTGTTGAGCATCGCCAGCAGGCCGGAGCCGAGGTTAGCGCCGATGACCAGGCAGAGCGCCACCGGGAAGGAGATAATGCCTGCGGCGGTCAGGGTGGCGGTCAGCAGTACGGCGGCAAGACTGGAGTAACTGATAATGGCGAACATCGCGCCAATCAACGCATCCAGTAAAATATCGCCAGTCAGCGAGGCAAAGATCACCTGAACGCCGTTAGCCTGGGTGATCGGCGTTACTGCCTGCACAATCAACTCCAGTGCCAGCAAAATCAGCCCAAGACCGATACCGACGCGCCCCAGTTGCCCGGCGCGCGACTGTTTGCGTCCGAGGAAAAAAATCACGCCGATAAAAATAAGTAACGGTGACAGCCAGGATAAATCGAAGGTAAGAATACGCGCCATTAGCGCCGTCCCGACATCTGCCCCCAGCACAATGACCAACGCGGGTGCAAGGGCAACCAGATCCTGAGCGACAAACGACGTCACCAGCATGGTGGTGGCATTACTGCTCTGTACCAGTGCGGTAACGCCTATCCCCGCGCAAAAGGCGAGCGGCTTCTTTTCGACGCTCCGGCTGAGGACGGTACGCAGGCGCGCACCGAAGACGCGCATTACGCCGGTACGAACAATATGAGTCCCCCAGACCAGCAGGGCGACGGCAGAAAGCAGGTGAAGCAGTGTTAACACGAGTTCAGGTTCTCCTTATCGTTATATACTCCTGAAACAGATACCGAAGGGGGCAAGCTGCGCTTTTCCGGTTCGATATAAGACCAGTATAAGTGTTTCATATTAATAAAGAGACAGGGCACTCATTGAGCGCCCTGTTTGTTGTAAGGAAAAGTGACAGATTTGTGAATCAGTCCGCGTCATACCCCAGATTCGGCGCCAGCCAGCGTTCAACATCAGCAACGCTCATGCCTTTACGGCGGGCATAGTCTTCCACCTGGTCGCGCTGAATTTGCGCCACGGCGTAATACTTGCTGTCCGGGTGGCTGAAATACCAACCCGAAACTGAAGCACCAGGCCACATCGCGAAAGATTCCGTGAGTTTCATGCCGGTGTGTTTTTCCACTTCCAGCAGCTCCCAGATGGTGGCTTTTTCCGTGTGTTCCGGGCAGGCTGGGTAGCCTGGTGCCGGGCGGATTCCCTGATAGTTTTCGCGGATCAGCTCTTCATTGCTGAGGTTCTCGTTCGGCGCATAACCCCAGTAAACTTTACGTACCCGCTCATGGAGATACTCCGCAAAGGCTTCAGCCAGACGGTCGGCAAGGGCTTTCACCATGATTTTGTTGTAATCATCGTGCTGCGCTTCGAACGCTTCTGCCAACGCGTCCTCTTCCAGCCCGCCAGTCACGGCAAATGCGCCAATGTAATCCGCTTTACCAGAAATCTTTGGTGCCACGAAATCCGCAAGGCAGTAGTTGGCGAAGCCAGTTTTTTCCGTCTGTTGGCGTAGATGGTGGCTGACGTTGATCACATGGGTGCGTGTTTCGTCGCGGTAGATTTCAATGTCGTCGCCCACACGGTTTGCCGGGAACAGACCAACCACGCCGCGTGGATTCAGCGTTTTTTCGGCGCTTAATTTATCCAGCATGTCATTGGCGTCTTTAAACAGGCGTTTCGCCTCAACGCCTACCACTTCATCTTCCAGAATGCGCGGATACTTCCCGGCCAGCGACCAGGTCATAAAGAACGGCGTCCAGTCGATGTAATTACGCAGCGTTTCGATGCTGGCTTCGACTTCCTGCACGCCGAGACGGTGTGCCACCGGCGGCGTGTAAGCCTGCCAGTCAAAAGCGAAATCGTTATCACGCGCCGCTTCCAGCGTGACTGGTGGCGTGCGCGGTTTCTTGCGCCCGTGCTGAATACGCACGGTTTCGTACTCTTTGCGGGTACGAGCGACAAAGTCATCACGCTGAGTATCGGAAAGCAGCGCCGCCACGACGCCAACGGTGCGTGAAGCGTTCTGCACATACACCGTCGGGCCGCTGTAGTTCTGCTCGATTTTCACCGCCGTGTGCGCTTTTGAGGTCGTCGCACCGCCAATCAATAGTGGAATAGTAAAGCCCTGACGCTCCATCTCTTTCGCCACGTTAACCATTTCGTCCAGCGACGGCGTGATCAGCCCCGAAAGGCCAATCAAATCGGCATTCACTTCTTTGGCAGTGCGGAGAATTTTTTCCGCAGGCACCATCACGCCGAGATCGACAATTTCGTAGTTATTACATTGCAGCACCACGCCAACGATATTTTTACCGATATCGTGGACGTCGCCCTTCACGGTGGCGATCACCATCTTGCCGTTGGTTTTGCCCTGCTCTTTGCTGGCTTCAATAAACGGTTCGAGATACGCCACCGCCTGCTTCATTACGCGCGCCGATTTGACCACCTGCGGCAGGAACATTTTTCCTTCGCCGAACAGATCGCCGACCACGTTCATGCCGTCCATCAACGGGCCCTCAATCACTTCAATCGGGCGCGTAGCCTGCTGGCGCGCTTCTTCGGTGTCCTGTTCGATAAACTCGGTAATGCCTTTGACCAGCGAATATTCCAGACGTTTATTCACTTCCCACGAGCGCCACTCCGCCTGCTGGGCGTTAGCGGTGTCGTCGGTTTTGCTGCCGCGATATTTCTCGGCAAGCTCCAGTAAACGCTCAGTGCCATCGTCGCGTCGGTTGAGGATCACATCCTCCACCGCGTCGCGCAGCTCGGCGGGTAGATCGTCGTAAATTGCCAGTTGCCCGGCGTTGACGATCCCCATATCCATACCGTTACGGATGGCGTAGTAGAGAAACACTGCGTGAATAGCTTCGCGTACCGGATCGTTACCACGGAACGAGAAGGAAACGTTGGAAACGCCGCCGGAAATCAGCGCGTGCGGCAGTTCGCGTTTGATGTCTTCACACGCGCCGATAAAATCCTGCGCGTAGTTGTTATGCTCTTCAATGCCAGTTGCGACCGCGAAGATGTTCGGGTCAAAGATGATATCTTCCGGCGGAAAGCCAACCTCTTCGGTGAGGATTTTGTACGCCCGACGACAAATCTCGATTTTCCGTGCGCGGGTATCAGCCTGTCCCTGTTCGTCAAAGGCCATCACCACCACTGCGGCACCGTAACGACGCAACAGTTTCGCGTGATGGATAAAGGCATCGACGCCCTCTTTCATTGAGATAGAGTTAACAATGCCTTTGCCCTGAATACACTTCAGACCTTTTTCAATGACCTCCCATTTTGAGGAGTCGATCATAATCGGCACGCGAGCGATATCCGGTTCACCCGCAATCAGGTTGAGGAAACGCACCATCGCCGCTTCGGCGTCGAGCATCCCTTCATCCATATTGATATCGATAATCTGTGCGCCGTTTTCCACCTGCTGACGCGCCACGTCCAGCGCCTCGCTGTATTTCTCTTCTTTGATCAGGCGTTTGAACTTAGCGGAACCGGTGACGTTGGTGCGTTCACCCACGTTCACAAACAGGCTATCGTCGCCAATGTTCAGCGGCTCCAGGCCTGATAAACGGCAGGCTACGGGGATCTCCGGCAATTTGCGCGGCGCTAATCCTTCTACTGCACGGCTCATCGCCGCAATATGTTGAGGAGTAGTGCCGCAGCAACCGCCGACGATATTCAGGAAGCCCGCTTCCGCCCATTCGCGAATCTGCTTTGCCATCGTGTCAGCGTCGAGATCGTATTCACCAAAGGCGTTAGGCAGCCCGGCGTTCGGGTGCGCAGTGACGTAACATTCTGCTATACGCGACAGCTCCTGAACGTACTGGCGCAGTTCGTCTGGCCCCAGTGCACAGTTGAGGCCGAAAGTCAGGGCTTCGGCATGGCGCAGAGAGTTGTAAAACGCTTCAGTGGTTTGCCCGGAGAGCGTGCGCCCGGAGGCGTCGGTAATGGTGCCGGAGATCATAATCGGCAGTTCAACGCCCAGGGCTTCAAACTCCGTTTTCACC